>DATJKY010000571.1:0-14844 GCA_035490955.1 Terriglobia bacterium
CGGCGACGCGACTTCCGCGCTCTCGCCATCGTCACCATTGACGGGGAGACGGCCAAGGACTTTGACGATGCGGTGCACGTCGAGCGGTTGCTTGACGGCAAGTACGTGCTTCAGGTGCATATTGCCGACGTCGCCCATTTCGTGCGGCCGGGGACGGCGCTCGACCGCGAGGCGCGGCTGCGCGGCACCTCCGTCTATTTTCCTGACCGCGCCGTTCCGATGCTGCCGCTGGAGCTTTCCAACGGCATCTGCAGCCTCAATCCGCATGTCGACCGGTTGACGATGTCGGTGCTGATGGAGCTTGACCCGGCGGGCCAGGTCGTAGCCTACGAGATTACACCTGGCATCATCCGCAGCGCCGAGCGCATGACCTACACGGCTGTCTATGCGGCGCTCTCCGGTGAATCCGATCCCGCGGGGCGGGACTACGGCGCACAGGTAGAGCACTTCCGGCGGATGGAGGAGCTGGCACGCCTCCTCAGCCGGCGGCGCGACGTCCGCGGCTCGATCGACTTCGACCTGCCGGAGCCCGAAATCGAGTTTGACCCGTACGGACGCATGATCGGCGTCACCCGCTCGGAGCGCAACATCGCCCACCGCATCATCGAAGAGTTCATGCTGGCAGCCAATGAGACCGTAGCCCGGCACCTCGAGCAGGCAGGTGTGCCCACGCTCTACCGCGTCCATGAAAAGCCCGATCCAAAGAAGGTGCTAGAGTTTGAGGAGATAGCGGCTACTTTCGGCTACTCGCTGGGGATCGAGTTGCCGGCTGCGCGGCGAGTGCGCGTCCGGCGTGATCCCAGAGGGCGGGACGACCGCTACCCACGCTTCGAAGACACGCTGCTGTCAGGCGAATTGGAGATTACGTCACGCCACTACCAGCGCCTCACACGGCGTATCGCCGGAAAACCTGAAGAACGTATTCTTTCCTACCTCATGCTGCGTTCGCTGAAGCAGGCTCGTTACTCAGAGGAGAACCTCGGCCACTTCGCTCTGGCGTCGAAGACGTATACGCACTTCACCTCGCCGATCCGCCGCTATCCGGACCTCATCGTGCACCGCATCCTCAAGGCGGTGCTGGACCAGGAGGGAGCAAGCGTGCGCTCCTCGCCCGGTGGCGCCGCGGTGCACCCGCAGGAGCTCCTCGCCCTAGGCCTGGAAACATCGGAGGCCGAGCGTCGCGCCGCCGACGCGGAGCGCGAGGTGATGGAATGGAAGAAAGTGTCCTTCATGGCCGGACGCCTGGGTGACGAGTTTGAGGCCCTCATTATCGGCCTGACCAAGCATGGACTTTTCGTGGAGCTGACGGATCTTTTCATCGAGGGTTTTGTGCCCCTATCCAGCTTCGAGGACGATCGCTACGTATACCGGGAAAAGCTGCGCGCCATCGTGGCGGATGCCTCGCAACGCGCCTACCGCCTCGGTGACCGCGTCCGCGTGCGCCTGGACCGAATCGAGCGCGCCGGCAACAAGCTGGAGTTCGCCGTAACCTCCTAGTTTGCCTGGTGTTGCGTTCGATTAGTTCTTTATATTTTTCGGGATGGCAAAAGGTATGAGTAAATCAACAGGATTCATCCGCGGTTTGATTGGCCGCTATTTGCCTCGCCGCCTCGGGAGTTAGGGAGTAGGAACTAATCGCTCCCAAGCTCAGAGTTCTTGCTGATTTCGGATTGACGAGTAGGCGTGACAGAACGTATCCAAACGGAACAAGGGCCCTCGCATCGAGCCGGATGGGAAGCAATTCCTCGCGACTCGCGGCATAGCAGCCGTGACTCGTCAGCGCCCGGCAAAGCTCACGAAGCGTATCGACCCTTGACGCTCGCCGCTCAGCAGACGCCAAGAGCCCCATTAGGAGCAGATGGGTGCGAACCCCCGGTTGACTCGGATGCGGGACCGAGACTTTCTCACCGAGAGATACTCGCACCAGTGCATCGGCCAGATTGACGCCACTAAACACTCCGTTCATCGGCTCCACAAGACGCGGATTGGCATCGATAAACAAAGGTACCCTCGCATCTCGATCGAGTATGTAATCGAGTGATAACGCACCGTGCCAGCAAAGATGCTGGCCCAGGCTTTCAACATAGCGCCGCACGCTAGTGCGAACCACACTCAGCTTCACGACGTCACCTCCCCCCAACCCTTCCACCAATTGTCTGTATCCATGGATCGCGACTAGTCGTCCGGCATCGAAGACGGCCTGAACTCGTTCAACGCTTCCCCGCACCGCCCCCTGGATCACCAGTTGGCTTCCTGCCTCGAACAACCCTCTCGACTTCAGCTCGGGCACGAGCTGTGTCAGCGCTTCCCTGTTGTTGACCCGCCAGGTTCCGGTGGAAGCTGTGCCGTAATCGGTCTTAAGGAAGAATGGCAAGGGGTGCCCTTCCAGCAACTCTGCCTCGGTTCGGACGATGAGCGATTCCGGCTGAGGTATGGATAGCTCGGTGAGTGTCCTGACCAAAGCACCCTTACTTTGTATGCGTAAGAAGGACCTGAATTCCGGCACCGCAAGTGCAACAGCCGGCGGAATCTGCCTTCGCATTCGGGAGAAGAGAAAAGCCTGCTCATGCGCTGGAAAAAGGACATCGTGTTGCCCTCGACTCAGAAGACTACAAACAAAATCCATGTACGCCCAGGGGTTCCTTCCGACAGCGGGACAGCGATAGTAACGTCGCACGAACCGCGAGAAGCGTCCCAAGCACAGCGAATCTGGATCGCACATGTCCACCGGATATCCAGCAACACCGAGAGCTGTAATGGACTCCCGTGCGGACAGGCTCGAGCCCTCAGACAACAATATGCGCGGCGGACATTTAAGCATAGCAAGCAAGGTTGCAGCATGAGAATGGCAGTTACTGACTCTAGGCGTTAAGTGACAGAGAGACCTCGGTAGTGATGAAGAGCAAGTCCATTCCGGCGGCGCAAGTGAGGGGGGTTACACCCTGCGCGACGGGGAGTGCAAGGCCGTAACGTCTGGACCGGCGTTCTTCACCATAAGGTTGGCAAGTCTTGGCTGCCTTTCTCATTCGACCTTATAAGAATATGCTTGACTTGCCCGTTCGATTAAAAGAAAATTACAACACATAACTAAGAAGGGCAGTCTTGATTTTGATATCTCACTCTAGGAAATGGGGGTGTTTGGCCATTGGCTGAAGTACGACTTCAGGAAGGAGAATCCCTGGAAAACGCCCTGCGGCGATTCAAGCGCAAGGTGCAACAGGAAGACATCATCAAGGAAATAAAGAAACACTCGTTCTATCTGAAGCCGGGGGAGAGGCGCCGAGTCAAAGAGGCGCTGGCCCGGAAGCGGGTCCGGAAGAAGGCCAGGCTCGAGCGGGACTGAGCAGCGGGTAGAACTGTGAGGGCGTTGCGGCTGCGATGGCTTGTTGAGCGGAGGGGGAGGAATACAAAGGGGGGAGCATGGAGTATCGAGACAGGGTAATCAAGTGCATGGAGTGCGGGTCGGAGTTTGTCTTCACTGCAGGGGAGCAGCTCTTTTACGCCGACAAGGGGTTTAAGAACGAGCCCAAGCGGTGCAAGAACTGCAAGGCTAAGAAAGGCCAACCACAGGGTAGCCAAGGTTACCAGCGTACGGTGACCGCCACGGTGTGTTCGCAGTGCGGTAAGGAAACCACGGTCCCCTTCAAGCTGACCCAGGGCCGGCCGGTTTACTGCCGCGAGTGTTTCCAGCAGCGTCGGGCGTCTGCTGCTTCGGCTTAACCGCGTTTTTACGAAGCTCTGCTTGTCGCTTGGGCCGGGCGGCCTCGCCTGCACGGAGCGTCGTGTTTGCGGCTCGCTCTGGTCTGTGAGGTCCGTCGATTTGAGATTGTGTGCCTCAGCAAGAAAGACGTCGAGGATAATTTCATGAGACGGGATTGGGTTGCTCAGAAGCTTGTGAAGTTGTGGCTGCTGGTCCTGGTCCTGGGCTTGGCGTCCTGCTCCAAGGGGCCGACGGATGACGCAATCACGAAGGCGATCCAGGGAAGCTACTACGCTGATCCCCAGGTTAAGGATGAAAAGGTTGCCGTCGACGTGAAGAACGGAGAGGTGACGCTTTCGGGCAACGTATCGAGCGACGCTGCGCGTCTGCAAGCTTACAAGCTGGCGGTGCAGACGGCCGGCGTCAAAAAGGTGAACGACCAGATGCAGGTGGCCATGGCTCAGCCGGCAGCGGTAGCTGCTCCCGCCTCCGAGGCGCCACCGGCCGAACCTCCGAAGGAGGAATCAAAGGCCGAGGCCAAGACGGAGGAAACTCCGCCACAGCCGCCCCCGCCGCGAAAAGTCACTGTGCCGGCAGGCACGTCCGTTCGAGTCCAGACCATTGATGCCATCAGCTCGAAGACCAGCCAGGCAGGACACACCTATCGCGCTTCACTGGCAGCGCCTATCGTGGTTGGGGATTCGGTCGTCGTGCGCAAAGGCGCCGATGTCTCCCTGCAGGTCGTGTCGGCCAAGCAGGCGGGCAAGATTAAGGGCAGCAGTGAGCTCACGCTCGCTCTTGCTAGCCTCTCCTACCATGGCCAGTCCTACCCTTTGGCCAGCAGCGCGGTGCAACAGGTGGGGAAGTCACGAGGAAAACAAACTGCCACGAGAGCGGGCATAGGCGCGGGCGTGGGCGCGCTTATTGGCGGACTTGCCGGTGGCGGGAAAGGTGCAGCCATCGGCGCCGGTGTCGGAGGTGGTGGGGCAATAGCCTTTCAGGCCTTCACCCACGGCCAGGAAATCAACGTGCCCTCCGAAACTCTACTCGATTTCACCCTCGCACAGCCTGTGACCATAACGCTGCCGCCCAAGAATACGGCGCCCAGTGGGCATTGACTGCGCATGAACCGGCGCGACCTCTTTACCTGTGCGGCCGCAGGTGTCGCTACGTGGATGGCGGCGGAGGGTCTCACTCCCCGGCTTGCTGCGCAACGCGCTCGCAAGCCGGCCGCGCGCACGGCCGACAAGCGCGCCCGCATTGCAATTTCCTCCTGGAGCTTTCACAACTACTTTCGATCTTCGCGCCAGAGCGAATTCAATCCGCCGGGCTCCATGCTGGTGTTGCTGGACTTTCCGGAGATGATTGTCGACCGCTACAAGGTTCACAACTTGGAGTTTGTCGCTCCGCATTTCGCCTCCATTGAGGCAACCTACCTCGCAGAACTCAAGAATCATCTGATAAGTACGCACTCCCGCCTGGTGAATATCACGGTGGACATCGAAGAAATCGATACGGCCGGCGGCCTCTCGGATGCCGATGAGCAGGTACGCGACCGCGCTATTGAGGCTGCCAAGAAGTGGATCGACATTGCTCATGCCCTGGGCGCTAGCGCGGTGCGCTGCGATCCCGGTACGATGGACCCGGCGAATCTCACCCCTACCGTTGCGTCATACAAGCAACTGGCTGCCTATGGCAAATCAAGAAGCGTTCAGGTACTTCTCGAGAACCACAGAGGAGCGGGCTCGGCGCATCCGGAGCAGTTGGTGAGACTTTTCAAGCTGGTAGGAGCGAGCTCCCTGGGCGCGCTCCCCGACTTCGGCAACTTTTCAGACGAAGCCACCCGTGAAAGGGATCTACGGCTGCTATTCGCTTACGCGCGGGTGGTGAGCCATGCCAAGGGACTGCAATTCAACGCCGCCGGCAACGAGACCCAGTACGACTTTTCCAAGTGCATCGCGGTGGCAAAAGAAGCCGGATATAAGGGAGTGTATTCGGTGGAGTACGCGGGTCCCGGCGATCCTTACGACGGCGTGCAAAAAGTGATCAACGAGCTGGAGAAATATTTGTAGCGCAGGCGGCGCATTTCAGCAGAATGGTTTCGCGGACATTAACGCTCGCCAATCAGATCACCATCCTGCGGCTGGTTTTTGTGCCGCTGCTCGCCATTCTCGTCGTCGAGCGCCGCTACGGCCTGGCGCTGGTGGTGCTCGGCGCCGCTGCTATCTCCGACGGTGTGGACGGGTTGGTAGCTCGCGTCTACCATCAGCAGAGCCCTCTGGGGGTTGCCCTTGACCCTATCGCCGACAAGATCCTGATGACGACTGCTTACGCCACCCTGGCCTTTCGAGACGCGTTGCCTTGGTGGATCACCATCGTCGTGATCAGCCGCGATGTGGCGATTGTGGTCACAGCGTTGCTGATCAGCCTGGTGTGGGGGTATCGTCCTTTCCCTCCCAGCTTGCTGGGGAAGGCGTCGACCTGTGTTCAGCTGTTGACGGTGCTGGTGGCTCTGGGCGCAGCAGCGGGTATTTCCTTCGTTTCCGGCCGGGTCGTGCAGGCGTTGGTCTACGCGACCGCGGTGCTCACAACGGCTTCCGGCATCCACTATCTGGTGGCGCTACGGCATTATGCGCGAACGCCTTCTTCCGGGAGCGGGGTGTCAGGTGTCTAGGCTCGATTTCTCGACCAACTAAACTAATTGATCTAAGTATCGTCGGTACCGACGAGGTAGATGTAGAAATCCAAGATCAGCTCCATCCTAACGCCATGGAGATTTGCGCTGCCAGCCGCAGAGGGTCGAAAGGCTTGGAAATAACGCCCTCGACTTGCAGGCTGGCGAACCGGTGCCAGTCGGCGGACTGCACTTTGGCCGTCAGGAGAACAACCGGGATCGTCCGCGTAGCAGGGTTGGCTCGGAGCTGCCGTAGAGTGGCAGCACCATCCAAATCGGGCATCGTCCAATCCAGCAGAATGGCATCGGGGCGCTCGGTGCAGGCGCGCGCCAGTCCTTCCTTCCCGGAGCAAGCCGTCAACACGCGCCAACCTCCACGTGCTTCCAGGCTGGCCCGGACAAGCCCGAGGATGCCCTCTTCGTCGTCGATAATCAGAATGCTTTTGCTCATCTTGCCGCGCAACGCGGCGGAACCCTAACCAAAAGCAGATCCTGCGCTTCGCTACGCTGCCCCCAGAATGACATGTCATCCTGGAAGCCGCAATCGGCAATAAGACCCTGTGTTTTGGACTCTTCAACCTCCGCTATAATGGGTGGAAGATGAGGAGGACGTCACATGGTGAAACCTGGCGTCGAGCGTCCGGATCCCGATAAACTACTGCGGCAAGTGCTGGCTGAAGAACGGTACCAGGCGCGTGGCCGGCTAAAGGTCTTTCTGGGTTACGCTGGAGGGGTCGGGAAATCGTTTCGCATGCTCGACGAAGGGCGCCGCCGAAAGCAACGAGGCGAGGACGTGGTGGTGGGCGCGATTCAACCCACAGTCTCCGCCGAGGTTGACGCCCTGCTGCAAAAAATGGAGGTCATCCCGCCGCTCACTGTCGACAGCGTTCCGGTGATGAACGTGGAGGCCATTCTCAGCCGGTACCCTCAGGTCTGCCTCGTGGACGGCCTCGCTTACGACAATCCGCCCGGCAGCCGTCACCGGAAGCGCTGGGAGGATGTCGAGGAGCTCCTTTCCGCCGGTATCTCCGTTGTCGCCACCGTCAATCTGCAGTACATCGACGAGCAGCGTGAGCGGGTCGAAGGGATCACGGGCAAGCACGTCGAGCACACGGTTCCACAGAGCTTCCTGAGCAATGCCGACGAAATCGAAGTGGTCGATGCCCCTCCGGAGATGTGCCGGCAACGGTCCGCCGACGCTCCTTTGCAGCACGGAACGGCGGCCGAGGGTGCTGTTGCCGGGCAGGAGCAGAAGCTGTCGGAATTGCGTGAGATCGCTCTGCTGCTGGCTGCCGACGTGGTCGACCAACAACTGGAAGCCTATCTGGAGCGTCAGGGTATCGAGCAGCTCTGGGGAACCCAGGAGCGCATCCTGGTTTTTGTGACTCCGGAGGTCGATGGCAGGGCGATGATCGCCAGCGGCCGTCGCAACGCCGATCGTTTTCACGGCGAGCTTCTCGTCGCCTACCTCGCCCAACCGGACCTCACCGCCGACGAGCAGGCGGCACTGGAGGTTAACCTCACCCAAGCCCGTGCCGCCCATGCTCACATCGAAGCCCTGGATGGCGAAGATGAGGTTGACACCGTGCTGCAATTCGCCCGCAGCCGCGGCATCACCCAGATTTTTGTTGCCAACCGTCGGCGCGACGACTGGCGGGAGCGGATTTTTGGCGGACCTCTCGAGCGGTTGATCCTGACTGCCGAGAACATGGACGTGCGCGTGTTTCCACAATAGATGACTGAAATCACCGAACCCCACCGCAGGGGCAGACTCAAAATCTTCCTGGGCTATGCTGCCGGTGTCGGCAAGACCTACCAGATGCTGGACGAAGCCCAGAAACTGAAACACCAGGGCATTGACGTTGTCGTCGGCTACTTTGAGCCGCACGGCCGCCAGGATACCATCGCCAAAGCCGCAGGCTTGGAGTTCGTGCCTCGCCGCACGATCACCTACCGTGCGTCGACCTTCGAGGAAACCGACGTCGAGGCCATCTTACAACGAAGTCCCCAGGTCTGCGCCATCGACGAGTTCGCCCACACTAATGTCCCCGGTTCGGAGCGCGCTAAACGCTGGGAAGATGTGCAAGTTCTCCTCGATGCCGGCATCGACGTGTTGACCACGATGAACGTGCAACATCTCGAGAGCCTAAACGACCAGGTGTGGCAGTTCACGGGCATCCGGGTCCGCGAGACTATTCCCGACTGGGTGGTGAAGCAGGCGGACGAAGTGGTGATGGTTGACCTGCCTCCCCAAGCCCTCTTGAACAGGCTGAAGCGCGGCGCCATCTACTCGCGCGACAAGGCGCGGCTGGCGGCGGAGAAGTTTTTCCAGGAGTCCAATCTGGTAGCTCTTCGCGAGCTGGCCATGCGCCAGACGGCCCACGAAGTCGAGGTCCGGCTCGGGGCGCCAGAGGAGACGGAGAGGCCGACGGAAGACGCAGACGATCGGCCATCGCCGGCCACCGCCGCTCCACCTTCAGACCGCATCCTGATTTTCATTACCGATGATCCTTCCACCGCGGCGCTCATTCGTCGCGGCAGGCGCGTCGCGGACTACCTCAAGGCGGATTGCTTCGCCGTCTTCATTCACCCACAAATCGACCTGCAGGGCCTGCCCAGGGCGCAACGCGAGGCAATTGAGAGGCACCTTAATTTTGCCCGCAACCTTCACGTGGAGACCCGGGTGTTGCAAGGGGAGAATGTTGCTGAGGCGCTGGTCAATTTTGCCCGGCTACACCGCATCACCCAGATTTACTTGGCGCGCCCGCGCCAAAGCTCGTGGCCGCGCCTGTTGGGCCGCAACCTTCTAGGAAGGGTCGTTCGCCTGGCGCGTGACATGCAGGTGACCATCGTCGCCGATCGGCGGCGTGGCGAGCCTCCTCAAGCGTAACCTCGCGGTGAACCGCAATAACCTGTCTCAGTCCTCGACGGGATAGCCCGCCTCGCACCACCCTCGCCAGCCGCCGTCCATAGAGCAGACGTCACTGTAACCCATTTGCTGTAGAGTGTCGGCGACGAGGGCGGAGCGGAATCCCCCGCCGCAATAGAGCACAATCGTGGCTGAGGGGTTTGCAATGGTCTTTTCGATGTCGCGCTCGATGATGCCCTTGCTAAGGTGAATGGCGCCCGGCAGGTGCCCGCGCGACCACTCACTTTCTTCGCGCACGTCGACAAGGTAGAACCTTTCCCCGGCCTCCAGCCGCCGCTGCACGTCATGGACGTCAGTCTCCCGGATGCGCTTTTTGACGCTTTCGACAAGTTTCAAGAATCCCGGTGAGTGTTTCATCGTTCTACCCCCAAAAGCTCAGGTGCTTTGTTCCATACTCGACCTGTGGGTCGTGTAGGCGTGTTAGTGAAGCGCTCGGTGTGCAACCGCCAGCGGGCGGGACGCCCGCGCTACGCCCAGCAATCACTTCCCGCAGCGTTTGCCCCTCCAGCATCTCCATGGCGACAAAAGGCTGCCCGTCGTGTTCGCCAAATTCGTATACAGGGCAGATGTTGGGATGATTCAGCGCAGACGCAGCGCGGGCTTCGCGCTCAAACCGTTCCAAGGCCGTCGCGTCTTTCCCCAATTCTTCCGGCAGAAACTTCAAGGCCACCGCCCGGCCCAGCTTGATGTCTTCCGCCTTGTACACCACCCCCATGCCCCCGCCACCCAACACTTCCAGCACGCGGTAGTGCGAAACCTTTTTCCCGGTGAGGCTCGCCAAACCGGCCGAAGAGGGTAGCGCAGACCTGTCTTTCAAGGTCTGCGGTTCTTCCTTGCTGCCAGAGCCAACAGCCGCGGCCTGTACGGCCGACGCGATCGGCGTGGCCGGGGCAAGCCCCGGCGCTACACCGGCTGGCGGACCGGCAGGCCCTACCCACTCCACGGGCACTATCAGGCGGTAGCCCCGGCGAGCCAGGGTTTCGATGTAGCGAGGATTGTCGGCGGAATCGCCCAAGGCTTGGCGTAACCGGTTCATGGCGGCGCTGATGCTGTGTTCGAACTCCACAATCGTGTCATTGGGCCACAGCTTCTTACGGATTTCCTCGCGGCTCACCACCTCGCGCGATTGTTCCAGCAACATGCTGAGAATGCGAAAGGGCTGTTCGGGTAGACGGACCGGCTTGGCCCCATCCTTGCGCAACTCAGCGGTGCGAAGGTCGAGTTCAAAAGCTTCGAAATGGACAATCCCTTTGGAGGCGTTGACTGCCACCGACCACCTCTTGGTGCCAAAGAGTTTACCACCTAATACGAGGCCCAAGCGCCCCGAGGCAATATCCACATTGACGTGATCCGAGGGTCGTCGTTATAATTACCTTTTCCGAAATAATCCGTTTTTTTTCGAATCATACTTGAGGCTTAATCTATGTACGCGATCTTTCGAACCGGCGGCAAGGAGTACAAGGTTGCGCCAGGCGACGTCATTCGGGTGGAACGACTTGAGGGCGAGCCCGGGGCGACGGTGGAATTCAACCACGTCTGCGCGGTGCGCAAGGAGAAGCTGGACGTAGGTTCTCCCCTAGTTGAAAATGCCAAGGTAACCGCCACCATCCTGCGCAATGCCCGGTCGCCCAAAGTGCGGGTTCTAAAGTACAAGCGCAAGAAGCAATATCGGCGCACGCTGGGCCATCGCCAGGCGTTCAGCGAAGTACGCATCAACGAAATAATGATGTAGTGGCTCTCCGGTTGAAGCCGACGCTACAAGTACAAGCGGTGTAGCTCCCAATGCATCGGGGACGGGCTCCGACCGGCGCCATAAGGGGAAAAATGGCACACAAAAAAGGATTGGGAAGTTCTCGCAACGGCCGCGATTCCAACGCACAACGGCTGGGCGTCAAGAGATTCGACGGGCAGCTCGTATCTGGGGGCTCCATCCTGGTTCGGCAACGCGGGACACGTTTGAAGCCGGGTGATAACGTGGGGCTCGGCAAGGACGACTCCCTGTATGCCAAGGTTTCCGGGGTGGTCAAGTACCAGGACAAGGGGCGCATGGGTCGGTTTGTCCACATCTTGGTTCCATCGGCGAATTAGCAACTCAGAGCGGCGAGGCGTTGGCACGCGCTTCACCGCTCTTACTGTCTCTAACGAAGGTCCGCTCGTGTTTCGTAGCGTGGTTCGTCGTGACCAGTGACGAGTGATAAGACGAGCACGCAAGTCTCCCCCCGTCACACGACACTCGTCACTACTTCTCACCACCAACAACGAAGCAAGGACAGCCTCCAGCCCTGCCACCCGATCGGGAACGGACGATTGCTTGTTCATTGACGAAGCCAAGATTAGGGTCGCAGGCGGTGCAGGCGGAAACGGCTGCGTGGCTTTCCGTCGCGAAAAGTTTGTTCCTCGTGGTGGACCCAGCGGCGGTGACGGCGGCCACGGCGGCAGTGTCTACCTGGAAGGTTCCGAGCACCTGAACACCCTCCTGAAGTTCCGCTACAATCGGGAGTTCACCGCCGGGCGCGGACGCCACGGAGAAGGCTCCAACCGCCACGGACGAAGCGGCGAGGACTTGATCATCCAGGTGCCGCTGGGAACAGTCGCCTACGACGAAGGAACTGGAGAAAAGTTGTGGGATTTTGCGGTGCCCAGTCAGCGATTCCTCGCGGCCAAAGGGGGACGGGGCGGCAAGGGAAACGCTCGTTTTGCAACCCCTACGAACCAGGCTCCGCGACGCGCGACTCCCGGCACGTCGGGCGAGGAGCGCGTCCTGAGTTTGGATTTGAAACTCCTGGCCGATGTCGGGCTGGTGGGATTTCCCAACGTTGGGAAGTCCACCTTGATCTCCCGCCTGAGTGCGGCGCGGCCGAAAATCGCCGACTATCCATTCACTACCCTGGAGCCTCATCTCGGGATGGTGGCCCTCGATGCGGAGCGCAGCTTTGTGATAGCGGACATCCCCGGGCTGATCGAAGGCGCTCACCAGGGGCGCGGGCTGGGCACCAGATTCCTCAAGCACATTGACCGCACACGCCTCTTGCTCCACTTGATTGACGTGGCGGAGAACCTCGACCGAGATCCTCTCGAGGATTACCGCGTCATATTGAGGGAGTTGCGGAATTTCAGCCCCACCATGGCCGAAAAGCCTATGCTGCTGGTCGCCTCCAAAGTGGACGCCGCCAGCCAGGAAGGGCGTCTCCGGACTTTGCGACGGTTCTGCGCCCGACAAGGGGAGCGCCTGTACGAGATCTCCTCGCTCACGGGCGAGGGGCTGGAGGATTTAAAACGCGCTGTATGGAGTAGGTTGGAGCAGATTCGCCAGCAAACTGCGGCGAACGGCTCTCGATCTGAGAATCGATGCCGCTCCCGTGAGCCAAGGATAGGGTTTCCAGAACCGTGAACATCGCGCTCTTTGGCGGTACCTTCGATCCCATCCACGCTGGACACCTGCGGGCCGCTAAGGTGGCGGCACACAAATTCCGACTCGGCAAGATCCTCTTTGTCCCTTCGGGGAATCCGCCCCACAAGCGCGGCGACCGGCTTACACCGTTCGCACACCGCTTCGCCATGGTAACACTGGCGTGCCAAGGGGACCAACGGTTCGTGCCCTCTCTGCTCGAGGCCCCCAGGCCCGGCCGGCGCCCACACTATTCTGTCGACACAGCCAGGGCGGTGAGCGAATCTCTTGAGCCGACGGATGATCTCTACTTCCTGCTGGGGCTGGACGCCTTCCTCGACTTGCCCCATTGGAAGAATTACAGACAGCTGTTTGACCTCATGGATTTCATCGTGGTTTCGCGCCCTGGCTTCGGGAGCGCCCAGATTCTGAAGGTCGTGCCCCGGGGTCGCCCTCAAGGCGGCAACCGCGGGTCTGCCCGCACCGCCGGGGTCCGGAAGACGCAGAAGGGCGCAGTACACGTTTTGCGTGGTGTTCACGTGCCTGTTGCGTCCCGGGATATCCGCGAAGCGGTTGCCGCGCGACGCCGGGTGACTGGCCTTGTTCCACCGCTTGTGGAAGAATACATACGGAAGGAGGGGCTCTATACGTCCGTGTGAGAAGCCTCACTCCATCCCTGCGGGAAGCAGTGCGTGCCGCCCAGGACCGGAAGGCTTTGGACCTCGATATTCTAGATCTTAAGGAAGTCTCCTCGTTCACCGATTTCTTTTTGATCTGCAGCGGCATGTCGACGCGCCATACCCAGGCCATCTGCGACGGCATCGTCGAACAACTCGAGAAGTCAGGAGTCTCCCCCGCGCACACCGAGGGTTATGCGCAGGCGGAATGGATTCTGCTCGATTATCTTAGTTTTGTTGTTCACGTTTTTTCGCAGCGGGCTCGGCAGTTCTACGATTTGGAGCGACTTTGGAAGAATGCACAGAAGGTGCGAGTTCCAAGTGATGAGTTGTAATTCATAACTCAGAACTTAGAACTCAGAACTTGCGATGCGCATCCGGGTGATCTCGAAGGGCAAAACAAGAGATGCTAACCTGCGTGGTCTTCAGGCGGACTATGCGAAGCGCATTGCGCATTTTACCGAGTTTGTAGTGGAGGAGATTCCGGAAGCCCGATCCGGTTCGGTCCTTGAAGGGCGGAAGCGGACAGCCGAGAGCAGTCTGTCCCCTGCCGAAAAGCGTCTATTGAAGAAGTTGAGCGGCGCCTACAAGGTCTTCTTGGATAGTCGCGGACGGCAGTGGACGTCGAGTGAGTTCGCCGAGTGGCTTGGACAGCAAGCGGTGCGGGGCACCAGCGACTTGGCGTTCCTGGTTGGAGGGACGGAAGGATTTTCCCATACTTTTCGAAATGAGGCAGACCTGCTGCTTTCGCTTTCTACGCTGACGCTGACGCGCGACTGGGCACGCACCCTGCTGCTGGAACAGATTTATCGCGCCTTCACGATCCTGCGCGGATACCCCTACGCGCGATGAACGACGCAGTGACGAGTGGGAAGTGATCAGTGACGAGCAACAAACGGGGGAGGGGCTTGGTTCGGTCTGCTCGTCACTTGCCACCTGTCGCTAGTCACTGCGTTGGAGGTGACGGTGTGCCGGAAACCGGACGAGGCCTGGTGATTGTCCACACCGGCCCGGGAAAAGCTGAGAGCACCGCTGCGCTGGGAACAGCCTTCCGCGCTGTGGGCCAGGGACTCAGGGTGCTGATGGTGCAGTTCATCAAAGGCTCCTGGCACTATGGCGAATTGGACGCTGCCAAGATGCTCGGTGACGACAGGTTTCAAATCCTGCCCAAGGGACGCGGCTTCGTCAAGGTCGGGGTGGAAAGCCCGACCCGGAGGGCGTCCGCCTGGTGCGGGCTGCCTGGGATTTCGCCAGCTCAAAGATGATGAGCGGCCAATACGATTTGGTGATTCTGGACCAAATCAACTACGCCCATCAGCTACAAAATGCTTGACGCGAAAGAAGTGGCAGAGGAGGCTGAGAGAAAGGCCGGAAATGGTGCATGTCATTCTGACCGGCAGGAACGCTCACGCTTCGATTGTCGACTCGTTGACTTAGTGACGGAGATGCGTGAGGTGAAGCATCCCTTTCAAAGGG
>DATJKY010000572.1:0-4846 GCA_035490955.1 Terriglobia bacterium
ACCAAAAAGGTCGTCCGACTCGTCCGTCATGGTCGCGAGCAGCCAGGGTTCGTCGGCAAGACTGGGATGAGGCAGGCCTCCCCGCACGCCCTTCTTGGTGAAATTGACTCTGATGGGCCCTTCGTAGATTTCACCGGCGCACTTCTTGGCTGCCTCTTCGAACTTGGGATCAAAGACGTCCGCGAAACGCCCCGCCCATCCTCGATATACCCTGGGGTCCAGCGCCCCCGCGATCAGCACCTTGACTGGTTCGGGAAGGACAATGTCGTAGTGGATCGTGCTGTTATACGACGGTCGAATGGTGCGAATGAAGGGGACCGGCGTCGAGGCGCCGCGCCAGGAGCCATACATGGGTACGGGCATCACATCGGTGCCCGCATACGGGCCCAGCGCGTTAAACCCCCAGGAGCGGAGGCGGTCAAGGGCGTGCTGTCCGAACTTCGCCTGCGGATCGGGCTCGCCATACTTGACCTTCAGTAAGTCCCTCGTAGTTTGCCCTCCCAGGCCCCAGTTCACGCCGTCCACCGCCAGCATCCAGAAAGCGTGGCCTTCCGGATCGGCTATGATCCATCGGTCGGCAACCTTCTCGACCCTGAAGAATCCCGTCTGCTGACCCACGGAAAGCGGAAGCCCCCCAAACCGATCCAATTGAGGGCTGTTTGAAATCGAGCTGCCGGAGTTCTCAGCAGCAAACAGGCCGGACAAAGCTGTCCGGGGCGGCGTCCCGGCCAAAACTGTCGGTAAGGCCCGCGTGAAGCGGATCAAGAGTTCTCTTCTTGTCGATCTCATGCAAAACTTTCGAGATACTCCGGCTCGGTCAGCACTATACGCGCCGGCCGCCTGCGCGGCGATAGACCCCCAAGATGGTTGAGGCGCAAAACTCCCCCAGACCAAGCCGCCTGAAGAGCCGGACGGTTAGCATTTCGAGCGCCGACAAGGGAGCAAAGAAGTAAAAGACCGGCCGCTCAAAAACCATTTGCACCTGCTGTTCGAGGAATCCCACCGTAGTCATTAGCTTGCGCAATTGCTCGCGGGAGTTCGCCCGGTAAAAGGTTGGAAACACGTCCTCGGGTTTACGGTGCTCAAGAAACGAAATCAGCTTGTAAACCAGACCCTTGGGTAAAATCCCCCAAACCAGCCGCGCCAGGCAAGCCTGGTAGGCTATGGAGTTGGGAGTGTGAATGACGACCTGCCCGTTCGAGGCAACCACACGCGCCAGCTCCGCCATGACGGCCTCGGGGCGCTCGAGATGTTCCGCCACCATGTTCAGGGTGGCTAAGTTGAAGCTTCCATCCTGAAACGCAAGTCGATCAAGACAGCACACTGCCAGATTCCGTAGACTTCGGTGTCTTCTGACCGATCCGGCGACGAGGTCGCAGCCTACCGCCAACGCCGCTCGGCTGACCATATCCTCTTCGTCGGGATGCAAACGGGCCTCAAGAATCCGATGTCCACATCCGGCGTCCAGCCAACGAGTATCGGCAGCCACCAGTTCTTTCAGAATTTCGGCATAGACAAACTGCGAGTACTGGATCTGCGGGTCCAATCGCTCGCGGAGCCAGTGATAGGTGCCCTTGCCGAGATATCGATCGAACCACTGCCACGGTGACCGACGAGGAGCTTTCTCGCCAACGGGCCTGGGCAACGAACCGGGGCCTGGCACGTTCGCTTCGGGTGTTCCCAACGAGCCCCGCTCGGCCCTCCACGCACCTCCGGTCGTAGCCACAGTGCCTTCTCCAGTGATCGTTGGCGGGCCAGGGCCGCAAGCCGGCGCCCTGATCGTCGCAAACTAGCGCCGAGCTTTTTGCAGAAAGCGCGGCGTGCTGTCGACTCCGCTGCCGGCTGGCTCTCTCCGGGTTCTTGGTCGTTTGTCGCTTGTACCAGAAAGCGCCCCGCCGGAGATCAAGGACTGATTGACTGGCCTCGTCTTCCACGACCCCCCGATTGTGGGCTGCCTGCCCCTCCGCCAAGACAGCAGTCCTCGCGCGCGAACCGTGCGTCTTTCGTCCGCCGGCACCACTTGCCGTGCGAGAGCTGGCAGACACATGGAAAGGCACAAAACGAGCCAGAAGAGTTTCTGATATTCCGCCGAAAGTGTCAGCGCGCCGACGGCGTGTCCGATCAAACCGGCCTCCAGACCCAGAGCCGCCTCATACAGGAGCTTAGGGCCCGAATCCTGCACTTTCTGCCGTGTCTGCTCAAAGGATCGGTAGCTGAAAAAGAGAATTCCAACGAAAATCAGCAATTGCGGAATTCCCATCTCCGCTGCTACCTCAACGTAACTATTGTGGCCGATGTTGTCTGATCTCACTCCGGGGTCCGCGTACCGAGGCATCAGCTCCTTAAAGTTACCCAAGCCGACGCCCGCGACAGGGTGAGCCTTGATCATTCGCCACCCTGCTGTCCACGCCGCGATCCTATTCTCACTGGATTGTCGGTCAGACATCGTCGGCCGCAGGAGCCGGCGTATCGGGGAGTTGGACAGACCGAGGGTGGGAACCAGGACGAGGAGACCGATCAGCACCAGGTTTCGCAGCCGGCGCCGAGAGCGCCACAGCACAACGAGGAAGGCTGCCATGAGTCCCAGAAAGCCTCCCCGGGAGGCGCAGAGGGTCAGCGCCACCGCTGCGATCAACAGCGCACCCGCGCAGAACCTCTTTTCCCAGCGGAACTCTCCGCTCCGCAGGCGCAAGTAAACGAACGGCACAACGAGAATGGCCGCACTGGCGAAGTAGTTTGAATCACCAACGGACCATCCGGGGCGAAAATCCGAATACACGTTGCGGAACGTGATCCACTCGCGGATGACAAATATCGAACCAAAAGCCAGCGCGGCTGCAGCCGAGAGTAATACCCACCGCAGACGGTTGAGGGAATCCACAACCGTGAGTGTGACAAAAAACAGAATGATGTAGGAAGTGCAGCTCACTATAGGGCTTTCACGAATCGGCGCGAGACCCTTGGTGAAGGAAGAGAGGACCGCGATCAGGTAGAAAAGCACAATGAAGCGCGACTGCCAGGTGGCGAAATAGCTCGGGAAAACCTTACGCTGACCGAGGTAAAGCACCGCATAGACCGCGCAGAGAGCACCCAGCAGTTTAAACGTTGCGTCACCAGCCAGGTAGTGCAACAGCGGCGGGTCAGCGAACGGCATCATGGAGACCAAGAAATAAAACAAGATCATGAGTAATTCCGAACTTCAGCTTCTTGTGTCCTGGGCGCACCCCCAGCCACCAGGCTCTCAAGCATCCCCCGCAAAGACTCACGGAGAGCCGGCATACTATACTGCACCTCAACGCGACGACGGGCGGCTCGACCCATGACGCGGCGACGCTCAGGGTCTGCGAGCAAACCCGCGACAGCGCGGGCAAAGTCGCGAGGATCGTCGGCCAGCAGGATCTCCTCACCATCTTTGAAGTCCAAGCCTTCCACGCCCAGGCGGGTCGAGACTACGGGCCTGGCCATCGCTGCAGCCTCGAGGATTTTGAGTCGCGTGCCGCTGCCAATGCGCAACGGAACCACACAAACAGCAGCCCCGCCAATTTCGTCTCGCATGTCTGGTACGAAGCCGGTGAACTCGATTTCGGGCTGCTTGCGGAACCGGCGGCGAAAACTCTCCGCTCCCCCCCGTCCAGCCACCCGCAACCGGACGCCAGGGCGCAAACGTCCCAACTCGGGAAGGATTCTCGAAGCAAAGAACTCTACCGCATCCTGATTCGGGTACCACTCCATGGTCCCCGAGAAGAGCAACCTGGCATCGTCGCTGCCGGTGCTTGGAGTGTATTTACCCAGGTCCACAACGTTGGGAACCGTGAAGACGTGTGCCCCGGGGCTGAGCCGCTCAAACACTTCGCGCTCGAGGTCCGAGCACGCCAGCACGCCGCTTGCCCCCGAGCAGACGCGGGCTTCCCAGGGGCGCATCTTCAGATACTCAACCCGCAAGTAGAGGCGCTTGAGCGGATTGCGCATGTGTTCCAAATACCGTTCGAGCAGTTGGTGGGCCACGTGAACGCTGTCGACGACGACTGGAACGGACAAGCCCGGGGGAAGGTTCGCCACCATCGCAACCTGATCGCAAATCACCAGGTCGATGCGCTGGCGCGAGACGTGTTCCTGAATACGGGCTCTGATCTGCGGCGATAGCAGCTCCAGGATTTGATAGGGCCGCGGCGAAAACAGCGCTGCTATGAGCTTGCGGTAGTCCCGCGATTCGTAACTAGTGGGAGCCCACGGTACCAGGCTTACAGAACTGCAAAGGTCCCGCAGGGGAGAGAGATCGCCTTTTGACTCCTCCGCATCGGCCAGAGAGACCAGGGTAACCTCGTGCCGCTCGGCCGCGAGAGCACGAAGAAGGAACCAGATGCGCAGACGGTGCCCGCTGGTGGGAGGAAAGGGCACCCGCAGAGTGATGTAGAGGATGCGCATATCCGTGTCAAACAGCCTGCTAGGCTCGGGTCGACTCAAGGAAGCTGTGATAGTTCCAGGCAACCTCGTCGACGAGTTCCGGCCAGCTACCCACCTCGGAATGCCGAGGCACCGGAAGGCTGCTCAATAGCTCGCGGACGAGGGCGGGAGCTATTTCCCTGCGGCCTTCCGCTTTCGCCACCTCCGGAAGTTGCCTGAACAAGTCGTAGGCGGAGGAGTAGACCCAGTAACGGGGTGAGCCTCCCGCCGCCAGGCGGGTCCAGCGCAACCACCAACGCCAACTGCGCAGCCAGCCGCACGCCCGGCACACAAACATCCAGCCGCGAAGCCGATCGGCCAAGGGCTGCCGGTGCATCCAGCTCTGCATTAATTCTCCGTCCGTCGCTCGTTGCGGCACATTGGCCAGTCGGGCCAATTCCCA
>DATJKY010000573.1:0-3697 GCA_035490955.1 Terriglobia bacterium
GTCAAACATCGATCTGCCCCGTTCGGCGGCGAGGTCGAAGGGATTCTGCGCCAGATCGTTCTCCCCTGCAATGGGCTGTGACTCGGAGCCGGTGATGTTGAACGACGAAACGTCGTCGATGGCTTTCGCGTAGGTGTACGCCACCAGAAAAGACAGGCCGTGGCTGAATCGCTTCCGCAGGCTTGCTTCCAGGGCGTTGTAGGACGAATCAGCAGCGCTTGTGATCAGGCCCACGGAGCTATAGGTGCAGTTGCCCGCTGCAGTGGGCATGCAATACAGCCGCTGGGCGTCGATATTCTGCTGCTGGCTGGCCCAGGTCTGGCCCGGGCGCGGGATGGACGGATTGTCTTCAACAAAGCGCGGAAGTGCTGTTCCCTTCGTTCCCACGTAGCCCACTTGCAGCAGCCAGTCGGCGCCGAGGGACCGTTCGATGTTCAGGTTCCAGTCCTGCGCGTCGGGCAGGCGCAGCCGAGGGTCGAGCGTCAGCAGCGTCATCGGGGTGGAGAATGTCGTCGCGAAGGGATTGCTCTTGGCGAAAGGGTTCGAGAGGCTGCCGGGGAACATCAGTTGTGGCGTTCGGAGATAAGGCGGCGCGCTGATGGGCGTCTGTAGCGGGCCGCCCTGGCCGTTGTAGTACGGGTCATAAAAGATACCGTAGGCGGCGGTGACCAGCCATCGCGCGCTTCCCGTGGGGTCCCAAGCCAGGCCTACGCGGGGTGCAAAGGCTGTTCCTTCGGTGGGAATCAGGCCGGCGGGCACGCCCGGATCGCCCGGGTAGAGCAGGCCCGGCGGCGCGTCCGGCATCACCTTGGACTGCACGCCCGGCTCGAACAGGTTCTGCCGGTTGCGAATCTCGGTGTAAGGAAACGTGAGTTGGTAGCGCAGCCCGATGTTGAGGGTCAAGCGGGGACTCACCTTGCAGGTGTCCTGGGCATAGAAGCCGAGGTCATTTCCCCGCAGCCCTCGCGACAGGTCACCTGTGCCGTCCGGCTGGTCGCCGCCTCCTTGCAAGAAGAGGAGGGGTTGGCCGACGAGGAAGCTCGCGAAGGCGTTGTTGACAGGGAAGGGGATAAAGACAAAGAAGCCGTTCGAGGCGATGCCGTTAACTACATTAATCTGGTCGCGGCGGTAGGCGGCCCCGAACTTGAACTCGTGCCGGCCGTGCAGCCAAGTCAGCGAGTCCGACACGGCAAAGGCATTTTCATAAGTGTTGCGCGGACCGGTGATCGGGTCGCCGATACTGGCGTAACCGCCGCCGCCGAATTGAATGAAAGGCGGACCGGTGGCCACGCCCAGTGTAGGTTGATACTCGAACCCCAACTCTGAGGGAGGCGTGCCGTTCAAGTGTTCGTCGTAAAGGAACTTGTTGCGGAGGAAGGTAAAGTTCGCGATGTCCACGAGCGACGCCGAGAAGGAATGAGTCCACTGGGCGACGAAGCTCTGGATGCGATGGTTTTCGCCTACCGGAAAACCCGGTACACCCGCTCCGGCAGGGGAAAGCGGATTGACACTAGAGCCGTCCAGAAACAAGTAGCGAAAGTTCAGCGTGTCACGGGGCGAAACGTAGTAGTCAGCGCGCACCCCAAACTGATTATTGCTGTCTTGCAACACTTGCGAGCCGTTGTACAAGTTGAGTACGCCATTGGAACCAGCGGCGTTGGGCAGCGGGTAAAGCTGCATCACATTGTGAGCGGTAGGATCAATGAACGGCAGCGTGTTGTTCGGAAACGGCAC
The DNA here is from genome assembly GCA_035490955.1 of Terriglobia bacterium. Taxonomy (GTDB): domain Bacteria; phylum Acidobacteriota; class Terriglobia; order UBA7540; family UBA7540; genus DATJKY01. The sequence goes on from DATJKY010000573.1 coordinate 1,735, forward strand.
GGGAGGCGCCGAGCAGGCGGGAGGGTTAGGACAGAGATTCAGCAGCGGCCCTCCATCTTGGGCGAAGTCCTCGGAGAAGTTGCCTTGTCGCTCCAGCGCCGAGGGCACCCGCACGTGGCTGAGAGTTTCACCCTGGCGGATGCGCAAACCCTCGTAGTAGCCGAAGAAGAACAGCTTGTCCTTGCGGATGGGTCCGCCCAGTGTGCCTCCGAACTGGTTCTGCCGGTACGCGCCCTTTGGCAGACCGTCGGCATTCTCAAAGAAGTTGGCGGCGTCCAGCTCGTCGTTGCGCAGGAACTCCCAGGCGGCGCCGTGGAACTGATTCGATCCCGAGCGCGTGACGATGTTGGTGGTCGAGCCCGAGTTGCCGCCGAACTCGGCGTTGGCGGTGTGGGACAGGATTTTGAATTCGGCAATGGCGTCGATGGGCGGCGCCAGCACATAACCTCCATCCACGGAATTGACGTTAGAGGCTCCGTCGATAAGGAAGTTATTCGATTCCGGCCGTTGGCCGTTAACAGAATAGGGCTGCCCGGCACGCAGCGAGCCTCCCGCTTCCGCGAGGCCGGGCGTAATCGGCACCACACCGGGTTGCAGCAGTCCGAGCTGAGAGAAGTTGCGGCCGTTCAGGGGAAGATCCAGAATCTCCCGCTCGCCCACCGTCTCGCCCAGCGTAGTGTCCGCCGTCTCGATCAAGCTGGTGTTGGCTGTAACCTCCACCGACTGCGTGGCGGCGCCAACCGTGAGATGAACCGGGATGTTCGCCGTCTCATTGACGCTCAGGGTGATTCCTTCCTGTACGAACTTCCGGAAGCCGTCGGCAGAGGCCTCGAGCCGGTAGTGGCCGAGCGGAAGCAAGACCAGTACGTAGGCTCCCTCCCGGTTACTCAACGCGGTGCGGGTCAACCCGGTTTCCGTTTGTGTGGCGCTCACTTTTGCCCCGGGCACGCCGGCGCCACTCGGATCGAAAACTGTCCCTCGAATGCTTCCCGTAATCTCCTGGGCCGCGAGACCGCCCGCAACGAGCATGGTCAACAGTAAGGCCCCGAAAACACGAAATAGTACCGGTGATAAGCAAAGTTCACTGCCCTGCATGAAAACAACCTGACCACAGCCCTCGCCCCCTTGGGGGAGAGGGTGGCGAGCGTAGCGAGCCGGGTGAGGGGGCTCAGCCAGCCATCTTTGAAACAGCGCTCTCCCAATTCGCTGCATAGGCTCCCTTCGAATTTTGGTTTTTGATTTTGGATTTACCGGCAGCATACGGCAATACAGCAGACGGCATACGGGGAACGCCGGCTTGTCCTGTGCGCTGTACATCGCCTTCCGCCAACCCGTCTTCCGCAGCGTGTGCCGCTTGCTCTCCTTAATCCAAAATCCAAAATCTAAAATCCAAAAATCAATGCACCAACTGCCGCAGCGTCTTCTCGACCTCCGGCGGCTTGAAGCCGTAAGGCCCGGGCCGGCTCTTGTAGGCAATGCGCCCGTCGCGATCGATCACATAAAGGCGGTCCGGCCAACCGGTGTAGGCGATCTCTGTGGTATCGTTGATGTCATCTACAAGGGCCGGAATCTTGATCCCCAGCTTCACCACGCAGACGTTGGCTGCCGTGTCCCGCTCCTCAAAGGTGTGGGCGGTCGCCACCAAGACCTTCTGCTCAACGTTCGTCGGCATCTGCCAGCCGTCCACCGGATGAGCCTCTTGGATGTAGACCACATAAAACGCCGCCTGATCCTTGTACTGCTCGTACAGTTTGTTGAGCGCGGGAACCTCCCGGCGAAACGGCGGTCAAGTATGGCTTCCAAATATAAGCACTACGGGTCTCTCGCCGCGAAAGGCGGAGAGTTGAACCCGTGCCTTCCGGTCGGAAGTTTGCAATGAGAAGTCGGGCGCTTGGTCGCCTTCGTTCAGGTGTCCTTTTCGCGCCACAAACCACATTTGCTTGAAGGGGAAGACCATGAAGGC
>DATJKY010000574.1:0-3059 GCA_035490955.1 Terriglobia bacterium
CAGATGGACCGTTACATCTGAGCCGACGCGCCCCGATAGAACGCGACGAAATGGGATCTCCGCTGACGGCAAATCCGGTATACCGTCCTCCGGCCTGAAGTTGCTCGACATGGCTCGCGAGTTCGCCGCCTTCAACCTGCCGCGGCGGGTGGGGCAGCTCTTCGGGGTCGGCTTATATAGCCGCGAAGCCGCGCACGCCCCTGCCTTCTCGCGCCCGGTGGGTCAAGCTATGTCACGTTGAGCTGGGCGTCGCGAAGTCCCGCATACCCCTGCTTCCGAAACTCACCAACGCAGCAGCCGTTCCAAACGAGGCACTACCAGCGTCCTTGCTTGGCGATGGTCCTGGCGGACTGAGCCAAGTGGCGATTTGGCCGAAAGGACGGCTCGCCTTTCATCGCAAGAAATTGAAACCATCCTAGGCAGATTTGTAGTACTAGCAGACTGGACCCAACGTCGCGTCGGACGTCTTATATGCTTGTGCCTGATCTTGGTTACTTGACCTTATTGGTCCTTTGAAATGGCGAGTGTCCTCCCACCGCATTTGAGCACGCGAGCCCTACTGGTCGAAGGACGAGCCGCTTCCGCTGACACCTTGAGGTGGAACCTTGAAAGGAATGGCTTTGCCGTCGAGCGCATTTTGAATGGTGAGGACGCATTGGCCCGGTGCGCGCAATTTCGACCGCACGTGGTACTGCTGAACTGGCGCTCGCCGGCACTTAGCGGCATCGAGTTGTGCCGCCAATTGCGCGCCCTTCCGCAGACCAGAGAAGTGGGTGTGATTATGACTGGTCGCGCCGGAGATCAGCATGTAGTGCCCGCCCTTGAGGGCGGCGCGGATGATTACCTGGTGAGGCCGTTCGGCATCGCGGAACTGCTTGCCCGGATGCGAGCCCTTCTTCGGAGAACTCGCACGGAACCCGAGAGGGTCCGCCTGGAGTTAGGCGATTTGGCGATGGACTTGACCGCGGTTCGAGTGACGCGCAACGGCCGGGATGTCCATCTCGGCCCAACCGAATTTCGCCTGCTCAAGTTGCTGATGCATTTCCCCAACCGGGTCTTCTCGCGTGAGGAGATACTTAATCGGATCTGGGGCGCAGATTGCGCCGTGGAACCTCAAACAGTAAACGTCCATATGCGGCGTCTGCGCGAGGCCATTACTCGCGAAGGCGAGCCGGACGTTGTCCGCACGGTGCGCGGGGCGGGATACGTTCTTCACCTGGAGTGACGCTTGTCCGCCTTTGTCTCCCCCGGAACACCTTCGATAGTGGCGATAGAAGGTGACGGAACACTTCCCCAAGCAGGTGTAATCGCTTACCGCATCCGGCGCGGCGTGGTTCAGGTCTTATTGATGACCTCGCGCGATACCGGCAGGTGGATCATTCCGAAAGGAAACATCAAACCCGGTACAACCCCCTCCAAAGCCGCGGCCCAGGAAGCCTTCGAAGAGGCGGGGGTCAAGGGAACCATTGTCAGCTCGACGCCGCTCGGGGTGTATACCTATGCCAAGAAACTGGGATCAGGAGAGGCACGCTCCGCGACAGTTGAGGTCTTCCTCCTCCAAGTCAAAAAGCAAGTCAAAAAATGGCCCGAGAAAGGCGAACGGAAGCTGGCGTGGGTATCGGCCAAGAAGGCAGTGGAGCTTGTCGAAGAGCCCGGAGTGGTGCCACTGCTCCGCGGCCTCACGGAGTTCGAAGACGTAGCCGAAGTCCGCCGGGAGCAGCCACCGAAAACCTCGCCGGAAGTTGACAAGTTTTGAAGGCCGGCCCGGCACGAGGGAGACAGGTGGCTTGCGGCAGGTCGACAACGGAGGTTGTGAGGGAGGGTCACGGCCTAGCCAGTCGCCCGCGCCCGCTGGCGGCGGTGTTTCGCCCTGAGTTTGGCCCTGCGTTTGTTCGCCCGGATTGCCTTGCTTGATTTAGCGGTTTTCTTCACCTCGGGGCTCCGATCTGGATTGGGATCGGGACTTATGTAGCAGTCACTTACCCCGTTCAAGGTTTCACCCGGCCCCGGCTCAGCCGGCGGTTCTTTTGGCAAGGTCGGCTCTTCGATCGAGATTATCAGCGAGATGGAACAATTCCTCTCGGGCTTCCCGGATCGGTGTTTGCCGCGCTAATTCTCTGATCTTCTCCGCGATCGCGCGTAAGACCTCATCGCCACCCTGCTGCTCGTCGCCCTCCGGCATGCTCGGCGTCCGAAAATGCTTACGAGAGCGATCGTCATACTGTCTCAGAAAGGAGCGATACGGGCGAAATGACGCGATCCTTTCGGGGCGGCCGATTTGACGCTCGCTTGACGGTTGGGTTCTAACTTCTGCTACTTGCCATTCTTGATGCGGTGGAATGTCGCGGTAGCGGAACTGGCGCAAATAGGGGCCGTAGAAATCTTATTGCGTAGGATCTCGCGCGTGGGAAAATAAACAATGGAAGAACCAGGAACCATGGCCCCACGTTTAGATAGCCAGCATTACCGAGAACTGGCGATTAAACTCCGGGAGCTTGCACGCCAGTGTCGTTTTCCGGGCGCGCGGCATGAGATACTTGTGCTCGCTTCACGGTATGAGGGGAGAGCCAATCACCTCGACACCCGAAGCCCGCCCGAGGGTTTCGTCCAGGCCGCCTGCTAAATCAGCTCCTCGGATCTCCTGCCCGCTACTGATCACCGCCTGTCTCCGGCTCAGGTCCGCACACGACATCGACCAGCCATAACTGCGCCTGCGTCGCCCAGTAGTCGAGCGTATCCAGCAGGCGCCAGTTAAGCCGCGCCAACCGTCGATCAGTCAATCGACCCACTCCCACTGCGGACGCCGCCGCCTTCCGCATGGGCGAGAAGCGCTCCCTCTGCGCTTGATCGCGCCTCCCCAGGCTGCTCGGCGCGCCCCGATGCCACTGGGTCAGTATCGCCGAATACGGTAACGGTCCAATGATAGCGGCCTGAGCCCGTCGCCCCTGTGTCCCGGATCGCGCAACGCAGGCCGCGCTCAGGATCAACCATCAGCTCGGCGCTTGGGCTGAGCCTGGGCCAGTGCCCGACGGCGTGAGACGGTTCCACCGTATGAACGC
>DATJKY010000575.1:0-7208 GCA_035490955.1 Terriglobia bacterium
CTGAACCGGCAACTGTTCGCCGGCAGCCCGCCGGAGAAATATGCAACCTTTTTCTACGCCGTCTACGACGCTTCAACTCGGAAGCTCGCTTATACGACGGCCGGCCACCCCCCGCCTGCGCTGTTTCGCCGCGACCGAGTCCGGAGGCTGGACATAGGCGGCACGGTTGTCGGGTTGTTCTCCACCATTCATTACGAACAAGCGGTGGTCGAACTGGAGCCGGGTGACTTGCTGCTGGCGTTTACTGACGGCCTCACCGAGCCTGAGAACAGCTATGGAGAGGAGTACGGGGAAGATCGCCTTCTGGAAGTGGCCCGCCGTGCTCTGGGCTCGAGGCCTGAGCTCCTGGTGGAAGAGATCTATCGCAGTGTGAGCGAGTGGACTGGCAGCCCTGAACTTCAGGACGATATGACCCTCTTAGTGGCCAAGGCAGTTATGTAAGCTGTCAATTGCCGTTCGGGGCCGCGTCAGTTGTCGAGGAGGTAATGCTTGTCGCTCAGGTATCGCGTGGCGTTGGTGACCGGCGCCTCACGTGGAATCGGTAAAGAGATCGCCCTCACTTTGGGGCGCGCAGGCATGCGGGTGGCGGTCAGTTACCACACCAACCGGCAGGCTTGCCAGCGAGTGGTGAGCACGCTGCAATCCCTGGGGTCTGAAGGGCTGGCGATTCCGACTGACGTGACCGATCCCGAACGCGTCAGGGAGTTGGTCAGCAAAGTGGTGCGTCAATTTGGAAGGCTCGACATTGTGGTGAACAACGTCGGCGAATTCAAGTGGAAAACGATCATGGATTCGACAGTTGAGGAATGGCAGGAGATGCTGGCCTCGAACCTCTACAGCGTCTTCCACACTTCGAAAGCCGTCTTGCCTATCATGCGTGGGCAGCGGTGGGGACGATTGATCAACCTGGGCTCAGTAGGCGCCGAAAGGGCATTCGGACAGGCCAAGATCTCTGCTTATTCGGCGGCCAAGGCCGGTATGGTGGCCTTGAGCCGGTCGTTGGCACTGGAGGAGGCGCGATACGGCATCACCGTTAACGTGGTGAATCCGCCCATCATCGATGATTCGGAACTCTCGCTCGAAGAGGCCGAGCGCGTCGCCGACGCCAGGTTTCCAGCCGGTCGCCCGCCCACGGGCCGGGATGTGGCCGAGGCTGTCAAGTTCTTCGCCTCGGAGGAAGCATCGTTTATCACCGGTCAGGTGCTCAACGTCAGCGGAGGGTGGATGCTGTGAAGATACTGACCGCGGCACAGATGCAGCGCATCGACAGGCTCACTACCGAGCAGTGTGGTGTGCCGAGCCTGACTCTGATGGAGAACGCCGGGCGCGGTGTTCTTGATTTTCTCCTCGCGCGGTTTGCGCCTCTTAGTCAGCAGAGGATCGCCATCCTGTGCGGCCGGGGCAACAACGGCGGTGATGGTCTTGTGGTAGCGCGTCTGATGCGGAAGGAGGGACTGAGCCCGCAGGTTATGCTCTTGGGGAACCCGGCGAGCTTGAAGGGCGACGCCGCGCTGAACTACGATCGCCTGGCTGCGTTGGGCGCGACCCAGGTGGTTGAGGATGTGGCGGCCTGGCATCGGGCACGACCGGCGATAGCCGACTCGACCTTGGTCATCGACGCAATCTTGGGCACAGGCCTTTCCAAGCCGCTGGAGGGATTCTTGCTGGAGGTGGTTCGCGATCTGAATAAAGGTTTCACACAGGCGCATATTGTGGCCGTTGATTTGCCAACGGGAATGTCCTCCGATACGGGCGAGTTGATTGGCGAGTGCATGAAGGCAGAGGCTTCAGTTACGTTCACCGCTCCCAAGATGGGACACGTTTTCCCGCCGGCCTGCGAGTACGTGGGCGAGTGGACGGTGAAGCCGATCGGATCACCGCCCGACCTGCTTGAGACCGATCCGGACCTCTACCTGAACCTGACCTGTCAGGACGATTTGGCATGGTTAGCACGGCCGCGCAAACTAACAGCCCATAAGGGCAACTTCGGTCATGTGTTGATTGTGGCAGGTTCGGTCGGCAAGACAGGCGCCGCCGCTCTGGCCGCTCAGGCGGCTCTACGAGCCGGAGCGGGGCTGGTGACGGTGGCCACCCCGAAAAGCGCCTTACCGATCATCGCCGGTCTCGCTATGGAGTTCATGACCGAACCCCTGCCGGAAACTGATATAGGAACGGTGTCACTGCGCGCTCTGGATTGCGGGTGGATGGATAAGCTGGCAGAAGGAAAATCGGTGCTAGCGATCGGGCCTGGGCTGGGGACTGTGGCCGAGACAGCGGAGTTCGTGCGCACGGTGGTCAGTCGCTACCACGTTCCGATGGTGCTGGACGCGGACGGCCTCAATGCCTTCGCCGGACGCATGGACCAATTCCCCGGCGGCGGAACAGTGCGAGTCCTGACGCCTCACCCCGGTGAGATGAGCCGCTTGACGACACAAACCATCGCGGAAATACTTGCACGTCGCATCGAGGCGGCCCGGGAGTTGGCGACGAAATATCAGCTCACTGTGGTGCTGAAAGGTAGCCGAACCTTAACGGCTTCGCCCGACGGCCGAGTGGCCGTGAACCCTACCGGCAATCCCGGTATGGCAAAGGGTGGAAGCGGCGACGTTTTAACAGGCTTGGTCGCCGGGCTGCTCGCCCAGTATCCCACGCTCCCGGTTGGCCAAGTGGTAGCCGCCGCTGTATACTTGCACGGCCTGGCAGGGGATCTGGCCGCCCATGAGCTGGGCCAGGTATCGATGATGGCCGGAGATTTGCTGCGAGCGCTGGCGCAGGCCTTCCAGGCGATTACGCGAAAATAGAAACTGGAAAGTGGAAAGTGGGAAATAGAAACTGGAAACTCGAAAATGGAAACTCAAGATTGGAAAGAAACCGGCAATCTCGTTCCTTAGTTTCCAGTTTCCAATTTCCAGTCTAATTTCCAGTTTCCAGTTGAAACTTCCTTGGAAGAAGAAATACTCTTTGATATGGTCAGCCATTCTCCGGAGGAAACCCAGGCTTTCGGCTGCAGGCTGGCCGCCCACCTGCAGCCGCCTTGTTGGATGATTCTGCAGGGGGAGCTAGGGAGCGGTAAGACGACGCTGACAAAAGGCATTGTCTCCGGGCTTGGGGCGGCGCAGCCCGATGAGGTCACCAGCCCCTCGTTCACGCTCGTCCACGAGTACGGGAACGATAACAAAGTCTATCATGTGGACCTTTACAGGATTGAGAACGCTGGAGAACTTGTGACACTGGGGCTTGAAGACTTGCTGGCGCAGAAGGCCACGATGATCGTTGAATGGGGCGAGCGGCTCGGAAAGGATCTCCCCGCGCCTCGCCTGTTGGTACAGATGGAGTACTTGAGTGATGAAAAACGTCGAATTAAAGTTACGCGCCTGGCTACGTAAGGCAGGAGCGGTGGCCGGGTGGTTGGTGGCTGCGGTTCTGTGTGCTTCTTGTGGCGGCGCACACCCCGTGCATTACTACACGCTGCAAATGCCGGTCCCGGCCCCCCTGGGCGATTCGAAAACTAACTTCGTTCTCGGAATGGAGCCGTTTCGCGCCACTGAGCCTTTGCGGGACGAGCGAATTCCTTACTACCTTTCGGCTACTCGGTTGAACTTCTATCAGCAACATCAGTGGGATGCCGATCCGCCGACAATGCTCGCAGCATTGGCACAGCGTCAACTGCAGCAGACCGGTGTCTTCGCCCAGGTCCGGCTCGCACCCTTTCGGCAGCCCGTCGACTATGTGCTGCGAGGGCGAGTGTTGAGTTTAGAAGAGGTCGATTATCAAGACAGCGTGAAGGCCAGAGTCGGCCTGGGGTTGACCCTTCTGCGCTTGCCGGACCGCAAAGTGGTGTGGTCTGCCCAGCGCCAGGTGGAAAATTCGGTTCAAGAAGAAGGAGTCCCTGGCGTAGTGAGCGCGCTTAATGCTGCCACAAAGCAAATTCTGGACGAAATGATCCCTGCAATCGTGGCGCAGGTGGAAAGCGACTACCGAGCCGCAGCCGACAAGGCGACCCACTAGCACCTTAACCGGGCAACTTGGCGCGTTAGAGTTCAGCCTCGCTAGAAGGCTTGAGGTGGGGACCTTCAGCAACCTGCCCTTGGAGATTCACCATGACGAAGACTAGCGAGCCCACGCGGTGGGCTCTGATCGTTGGCTCTTCGAGTGGCTTTGGCGAGGCGACGAGCGTCGAATTGGCCCGCGCGGGCCTGAACATTTTCGGAGTGCACTTCGACCGGCGCTCCAACCTGGCGCACGTCAACGAAGTGATCGAAGCCATTAAAGCCGCGGGCCGTGCCGTGATGTTCTTCAACACCAATGCGGCGGACGCCGAAAAGCGCAAGGCTGTTCTCGACCAGATCGAGAATCATTGGAAAGAGAACGGAGGCGATCACACGATCAAAGTCTTCCTGCATTCTCTGGCCTTCGGCTCCCTGGTTCCGTTCATTGCCGAAAAGCCCGAAGACGAATTGACCCAGGCGCAGATGGAAATGACGGTCGATGCCATGGGCAACAACCTGGTCTACTGGGTGCAGGGAATGGTGCGGCGCAAGATGATGGGCGAAGGCGGTCGCATCTACGCGATGACCAGTGCCGGGGGTCACAGCGTCATTCCGAACTACGGCGCAGTCTCGGCGGCTAAGGCAGTGCTCGAGTCACATGTTCGACAACTCGCCTCTGAACTGATGCCCCTGGGTATCACGGCCAATTCGATCCAAGCCGGAGTCACCATCACTCCCGGATCGCGCAAAATTCCTGGCATCGAAAAGCTGACGTCCTTCGCCAAAATGCGCAACCCCGGAGGGCGCTTGACGACTCCGCAGGACGTGGCCCAGGCCATCGCCGTTTTGATAGACGACCGCACCCACTGGATGACAGGCAACGTCATCCGGGTGGACGGCGGCGAAGACATTGTCAGCTGACAACCGCCTTAGATATCACCGGACTTGATGGGTTACCGGGATGACCGATGCGGTTTCAAATTACGACCTTTGGTCGCCGCGCTTGCTCAGCATCTTGCGCGTGGTCACCGCATTTGTTTTCATGGAGCACGGTACCCAAAAGCTGCTCGGCTTGCCGCCCTCGCCGCAGCCCATGCCGTCCCACCTGCCACCCCTTCTCATGGTCGCGGGCATACTGGAAGCCTTTGGCGGACTGCTTATTCTTTTTGGTCTATTGACTCGGCCGGTGGCGCTCATTCTTGCCGGGGAGATGGCAGTGGCATACTTCATGGTCCATGCACGGCATAGTTTCTGGCCACTGGTGAACAGGGGAGAGAGCGCTGTGCTCTACTGCTTTATCTTCCTATTCCTAGCCGCGGCGGGCGGCGGAGCCTGGAGCATAGATCGGTTGTGGAGAAGGGTTTGAGGCTTCGGGCACCGTCAAGTGACTGCCAGAGATGCGCCGTCATAATGCGGAGCATCCTGCTAGACTAGGCGAGCATGAGGCGCTCGCCTTTTCGATTCCGGAATGGCATCGCCGAATTCCCGTGCAGTGTCGATCCACAATTCAATGGCTTCGGGCGTACGCCAGCGCCGCTTCCGGCGTGCTGCCGTGGGCCATGCAACCCGGGAGTTCCGGCACCACGGCGATGAAGACTTGGTCTTGGTTACTCCAGTAGATGATGATCTCGTATTTGTGCTCGTTTACTCCTTCTTTCCTTCCAGCCCAGAGCGGGCGATGATGTGGCGCACTTGAAGGACTTGATACCTCCCCACAGACGCTAATCTACCACATGCCGGGCGGGGGCCAAGGCATGACACTAACACTGCCGAAAGCGCTGCCCGACATCTTTGACGGCCCTGTCGCGACCTGCTAGGATAAGGTGTTAGCTCGCCCACAACAGCGGGTGCAAGTCGATGGGCTGTTCAATGCAACCAAAGAAGATTCTGCTTGCCAAGCCGCGCGGTTTCTGCGCAGGTGTAGAGCGAGCGATCGAGGTCGTGGAAATGGCCTTGTCCGTTTGCGCAGGCCCCGTCTACGTTCGCAAGGAAATTGTTCACAATCGACACGTGATCGAATCCCTCAAGGCCAGAGGAGTCATTTTTGTGGAGGAGATTGGCGAGGTTCCTGCAGGGGCGGTGGCCATCTTCAGTGCTCACGGAGTGTCTCCCGAAGTGAGACGGAAGGCCGCTGCACAGCATTTGCAGGTCATCGACGCGACCTGTCCCCTGGTGACCAAGGTGCACTTGGAAACCATCCGCTTTGCGCGGCAGGGTCGGACCATCATCCTGGTGGGTCACAAGGGACACGAAGAAGTAGAGGGAACCACGGGCGAGGCACCCGACCACATCCGGGTGGTGGGAAGCGTAGACGAGGCGGAAACTATCCAGGTGCCCGACCCGGACCGGGTGGCTGTGACCACCCAGACGACGCTCGGAGTAGATGACGCCAACCAGATTATAGACGTGTTGAGGAGGCGTTTTCCCAATCTGGTCACGCCGTCGAGCGACGACATCTGCTACGCTACCCAGAACCGCCAGGCGGCAGTCAAGATTCTGGCAAAAAGGGCCGACCTCGTCATCGTCCTGGGATCGCACAACAGCTCGAATTCCAGGCGTCTCAAGGAGGTGGCTGAGTGCTCTGGAACCCCAGCTTACCTCATCGATGATTGCTCGGAGATCGACCCCGGGTGGTTCGAGGGCGCCGGGTGCGTGGGCGTTACCGCAGGAGCGTCGGCGCCAGAGCACCTGGTGCAGGAACTGGTGGCGTACTTCCGGGCCAGAGGATTCGACCAGATTGAGGAGGTCGAGGCGATGCATGAGACGGTGACGTTTGCTCCCCCGCCCGAACTGCTCCACCAGTTGTCTGTGCGCGCCAAGCCTTGAACATACGCCAGATCCCGGCCGACTCCGTTGAGCCCACTACTTCGAATTCTTCCTGTGTCAATGCGACCTCCGGCTCGCAAGATCGAGCCCAAGTGCTGCTGCTTCCGCTTACGCTTCGGACGTTCAAGAATCCACCGCTGGGGGCTCTACGCCGGAGAGGTGATTCCTGCCAACAGAAAGGTGATCGAATACACGGGCGAAAGGCTGAACCCAAAGCAGAGGAAGCGGCGCGAGCAGGAAAGCTCCAAGTACCTCTTCATCCTGGATGAGTATTGGACCCTCGATGGTGCCGTAGGTGGGTCGGGGGCTGAGTTTATCAACCATTCCTGCGATCCGAATCTTGTCACCCGGGTCCTGAAGGGTCACATCCTGTACTTCAGCCGGCGCAAGATC
>DATJKY010000576.1:0-3443 GCA_035490955.1 Terriglobia bacterium
GTAGCCCAACGATCCCGCCACTCGCCAGGTGATGTCGCCGAGCATGCGCTCTGAGCCATTCTCCTTCCAGCGCTCCGCCACATTCGCATCGATTTTCTGATGCTGATGAAAGCTGAGGTCCCCTAGCATTCTCGGGAGTCCGTGGAGGTCATCCGTCATTCTTTTTTCTTGGTGCTCATAGGGACGGAGCACATCCGGATGGAAGTCTACGCCAAGAAACGCGCAGAGCTCGTGCACCACCTCTTCGGGTTGACCGACCAAGTGCTCGAATCTGACGCGCCTCTGCCGGTCCTTAGGTATTCCCCTCAGAAATTCCATGATGTTCTCATGACTGATCAACCATATCAGCTCGGCCAGCTCTGTCACCGAAAACGGATGCTCATATTCGAAGATCTGGTCCATTCGCGCTTCGTCAAAGGAGCGAATCATCCCGCAGGGGTGACGCAGCAGGTGAATGTACAGCGGCCTTTCAAAATAGACTTCGGCCCGCTTCAGGGTATCCACGTCCAGAGCGTACCGCGTCGTCTTATCGACCAGCCTCCTTGCTCCGATCCACTCCTGCATCCGAGCGTAGAACTCTTGCGTTGAGAGCTCGCGCTCTTCGCAGTCATCCATGATTCCTTGCGCCTTTTCCGCGGTGCACCCCTTCGCTTCCATGATGGCGCGGACGGCTCCTTGCAGCCAGAAGTTGTTCCGCCCGGAAAAAGCCGCTCTTCTCTCCCGCAGGGTTCTGAACGGCAGCAACTGCAGTTCGGGCGGAGCGAACAAGTTGGGGTGTCCGGCCAGCATCACCCGAAGCAGCGTTGACCCGGAACGTGGCGGACACAATATGAATATGGCCGACGGCTTAGTTGCCCGCCTGGCAGCTTGGCTTTCATCCAGGGGGCCCGATCGAGGCAGCAATTGTCTGAATTGCGCAACCTGGGCGGCGTTGATTCTTGCCTTGCTCCGCGCTTCTCTGCGGATGCTTTCCGATCCGCACATTCGGGCGACGGCATCCGGATTGTACTTTTCCAGATATTCGGCAAGGCGGGCAACCGTGGGCGCATCGAGAAGTGCTACGACGTAAACAGTTTTGCGCAGCCGTTCTTGCAATTCGTTCAGCAAAACCGCCGTGTTTAATGAATCCCCGCCCAGCTCGAAGAAGTCGTCGTGAATTCCTACTTTCTCGAGTCCCAGCGCTTCCTGCCAGAGCTCGGCCAACAGAAGTTCCAACTTGTTCCGCGGCGCCTCGTAGGGTCTGTCTCGCTCAGTCCTTCCCCCCTCCGGAGCGGGCAGCGCTTTGCGATCCACCTTCCCGCTGGGCGCGAGAGGCAGCGCTTGCATGCGCACGAAGTTGCTCGGGACCATGAAGTTGGGAAGCCGGCTTCCCAGGAAGGCGCGAAGGTCGCTCGCACTCGGGCCCGGCTCCTGAAGCGCGACGATGTAGGCGACCAGACGCTCGGTGCAGGAGGAATCGTGCCGGAGCGCGACCGCGCATTCACGCACGCCCGGATGCTGGGCAAGTACGGCCTCAATCTCTTCCGGCTCGATGCGATGGCCGCGCACCTTCACCTGGTTATCGACCCGCCCGAGAAACTCGATGTTACCGTCGGCGAGGTAACGGGCGAGGTCGCCCGTCCGGTAGAGCCGGCCGCCTGGCGCCTCGCCGAACGGATCGGGGACGAACCGCGCCGCCGTTAAGTCCGGCCGGCCGAGGTAACCTCTTGCCACACCGGCACCGCCCACGTACAGCTCACCCGGCACTCCGACGGGCACTGGACGCAGTCGCGAGTCCAGGATAAAGACCCGGGTGTTCGCGATGGGGCGGCCGATGGAGGGCTTCCTGCCGTCGGCGCGGCATTCGGCGATGGTCGAGAAGACAGTGGTTTCCGTAGCCCCGTAGATATTGAAGATCCGTCGACCGTCTCCCCAGCGCTTTACAAACTCCGCCGTAACGGGCTCCGCCCCGACGATCAGCGTCCGAAGCGATGGAAATGGCTCATCGGGTAGAGGCGAAAGCACAGAAGGAGGAAGAACAATCGTGGTGACGCATTGGTCGCGCAGGACCCGTGCCAGGGCCGGCCCCGGCAGGAGCGAACTCTGCGGTGCCAGCACTAGCGTGGCGCCGGTGCGCAGCGCGATACCGATTTCGAAAATGGATGGATCGAAGCTCAAGGAGCAAAACTGCAGAACACGGTCCCGAGATCCCACGCCGCATACTCGGAACTGCGTTTCTACCAGGCTCGCGAGCCCGCGATGCTCCACTTCGACGCCCTTGGGCCGGCCCGTGGAGCCGGAGGTGTAGATCACATACGCCAGGTCATCCGGTGTGGCGCCCCGCGCAGGATTCTCGGTGCTCTCCTGGGTGCTCGACCACCACTCCGGGTCGAGGCAAAGCGAGTGTGCCGCGGTTGCGGGCAGAGTCTCAAGCAGGCGTCGCTGGGTGACGAGGACCGGTACCTGGGAATCGGCCAGCGTGAAAGCGAGGCGGTCCTTGGGATAGGCCGGGTCGAGGGGTACATACGCTCCCCCAGCCTTGAGGATTCCGACGAGCCCGAGCACCATCTCCGGAGAACGTTCCATGCAGATTCCAACAGTGACATCAGGTTGAACGCCGAGCGCTCGCAGGTGGTGCGCCACCTGGTTGGCGCGCGCGTTCATCTCCCGGTAGGTGATACTTTGCTGCTCGAAAAGGAAAGCAACGCTTTCCGGCGACCGCTCCACCTGCGCCTCAATCAATTCGTGAAGGCAAGAATCGGCAAGATAGTCCGTCGGAAGTGGATAAGCGCCGGAGGCGGGCTCTGTCTTCAAATCTATTCCGTGGCTAGCCATGGCCTCTCGTTGCAGACTTGAGATGGGCCTCCGAAACCCCACAAGGCCTCGGATAACAGGTGCAAGATTCATCAGGCTGAGGAAAAAAATCCGGCGATATCATCCCGACCGAAGGGAGGGATTTGCTTTCAGCCCGCCGCGGCGGGCCTCGCTACGCTCGGCATGATGGGTGCCTTTTCTCATCAGCCTGCCATTGTACTATTGCAGGAGATTTCTGCACGATACCCGATTTCAAGGTAATCCAGAAATGTAGATTCGATACAGGCCGTGGCGCAGACCTCTTGCCTTTGAGGTCCCGTCCCGACGGGGTCTCGGGATCTTTCTCCTTTTCTGTTCTTTGTAGCGCAGGGTTCGCCTTGTAACCCTGCGGTTCTTCCATCCCGGCCCTTGGTTTTTGCCCGAGGGTTCAGGTCGAAACTGCTTGAGGTTTCCCCTATCCGCCTAAGGTCGGCTCCCAAGCCGACGTGGGGCACCAAGACCTTGAAAGGCCGCAGGGCTAAAAGGCGAGCCCTGCGCTACACGTCCTCGGAGAATGAAACGGGTGCCTGAATCTTTCCGGCACATAGACACCTCAGGGGGAGCAATGTCAAGCTCTTTATTCCTTTCCTAGTCTTTTCACTGACTTGCAT
>DATJKY010000577.1:0-6742 GCA_035490955.1 Terriglobia bacterium
ACGGAACCAGGAATATGGCTCGCGAAGCTGCGATGAGTGAGCCCGAGCTCTATGCGGCCCTGGACGTGGGTATCGAACTGGCGGCCCGGACGGAAAAGGAGGGCCATGCCCTCATCGGAACCGGCGAGATGGGAATCGGCAATACGACAGCCGCCAGCGCCATCACTTCCGTTCTGACGGGCCGGCCGGCAGCGCAGGTGACGGGATGTGGGACGGGCCTGGATGCGCCGGGCCTCAGGAAGAAGATCGAGGTTATTGAGCGCGCCTTGGAAGTCAACCGTCCCGACCCCTCCGACCCTCTCGATGTGCTGCGAAAGGTTGGAGGATTGGAAATTGCCGGGCTCACGGGCTTAATTGTCGGTGCGGCTTCCCGCCGAATTCCGGTGGTTATCGATGGCTTTATCTCAACCGCGGCGGCGGCCGTGGCCTGCGTGCTTGAGCCCAAGGTGGGGGAGTTCATATTTGCGGGCCACCGGTCCTCGGAACCGGGACACGCCGCACTACTGGAGATCGTCGGCGACACACCCCTGTTGGATTTGCAAATGAGGCTAGGTGAGGGAACGGGCGCAGCTTTGGCCATGACCTTGATTGAAGCAGCTGCGAAGCTAGTGGACGAAATGGCCACGTTCTCGTCGGCGGGGGTCAGCGAGGCATCGGCATGAGGCGGCTCTTACAAAATTTCCTGGGGGCAATCGCTTTTTTGACTAGGCTGCCGGTTCCTGCAGTGCAGGGCATGCCTGATGCCTTGTCGAGATCGGCAGTGTTCTTCCCGGTCGTCGGATTACTGGTGAGCGCAGGAGCCATTGTCTTGAATCACGTTTTCTCCAGATTTGTCACCCATAGCGTAATGATCGTCATCGTCCTCATCTTCCTTATAGCAGTCACGGGCGGCCTCCACGAAGACGCGCTGGCAGACGCCGCAGACGGCTTCGGTGGCGGGTGGGGAAAGGATCAAATTCTCGACATCATGCGGGACAGCCGGGTCGGAAGTTTTGGCGCCCTGGCGATCGCCCTCGCCTTGCTGGGCCGCTTTGTTTTTCTTAGCGAAATTCCGCCGCAAAGGCTTGATAGCTATCTGGTGGCGGGTCAAGTGACCTGCCGTTGGACCGCCCTGCCACTGGCTTTCTTTTTACCGCCGGCTCGAGAGCAAAGCGGGCAGGGCGCTCGGGTGGCCGGGAAGATCACGGCTTTCTCACTGATCGCGGGGACTTTGCTGACTCTCATTGTTTTGGCGGTAGCTCTGTGGATGAAGGCGGTGTGGGTGGGGTTAGCCGCCGCGGTGATGACGGGAGCGAGCGGGGCCTATTACCACCGCCGGATTGGGGGTGTAACCGGCGACTGCCTGGGGGCGACGAACCAGCTTACCGAAGTGGCGATTTATTTCGCGGGCGTCGTCCTGCGTTAAGGGAGGAGAGATGCGAAACCTTTCGCTCGAGTTTGGCGCCAATGAAAAGCAGGGGGTCTACGACGCCATTTACAAACGTCGTGATGTACGCGGGCAGTTCCTTCCCGATCCGGTTCCCGACGACGTACTCTACAAACTGTTGGATGCCGCCCATCACACCGGCTCGGTGGGGTTCATGCAACCCTGGTCGTTCCTCATTATTCGCAGCGAGCGCGTGAAGAGCCAGGTGAAGAATATTTTCGAGGAAGCCAACGAGGCGGCGAGCAAAGTTTTTGAGGGCGAGAAACGGCAGCTTTATTCGCGCCTGAAACTCCAGGGAATCATGGAGTCACCGCTCAACATCTGCTTTACCTGCGACTCCACCCGCAATGGACCACACGTGCTAGGGCGCCACACCATTCCTGAGACCGACGTGTATAGCACATGTTGCGCCGTGCAGACCTTCTGGCTGGCGGCGCGGGCTGAGGGAATCGGCGTGGGTTGGGTGAGCATTTTAGACCCCGTCAAGCTTCGTCAGGTTTTGAGCATTCCCTCGCATGTCGTCCCCGTGGCTTATCTTTGTGTGGGCTACGTATCGGAATTTGCGCCGCGTCCGGAATTGGAAAGTGCGGGGTGGCTCGCGCGGCTTCCATTGGAAGAGCTGATCTTCTATGAGCAGTGGGGAAAGAAAACTCTGGAGTAGCCGGGGCGTACCCGGGCGCGGCCCTAAGTGGAACCCTGCGGCGCATTCCGGGCTGAAGCTTGGCACCACACCTGAGATTAGGACTGCAGCTTGCCGGCTCCTCATGGTCCGGCACGCGACCGCGGAGGGTGACGGGCGCTTTCAGGGTCAGCAGGATGTCTCCCTGTCGACCACTGGCCGGCGGGAACTGCAGCTCCTTTGGGACAAGTGCTCGCGCTACCCCGTCCGCGCCGTGTATTCCAGCGATCTGCGGCGGGCGAGCCAGACCGCCGACGCTCTCGCGCGTCAATTCGGGTTGAGCGTAGAAGTCCGTCCAGAATTGCGGGAGATGAACTTCGGCCAGTGGGAGGGGCTATCGTGGAAACAGATCGTCCGGCGCTGTCCCAGGTTGGCCTGTTTGTGGATTGAGCAGTTCCCCCACCAGCCGATCCCCGGCGCCGAGCCGCTCCGCCTCTTCCAGAAGCGCATCGCCGCAGGGATACGCGAGATCGTGGCAGCGAACCGGGGGCAATGCGCCCTCATTATCACGCACGCGGGCGTCATTCGCTTCACGCTCGGTAAAGTCCTGGGCTTGCCCGCACGAAACCTGTTTCGACTGGCGCAGGATTCTTGCGCGATGAACATCATTGACTATCTGGAAGAGGCCGCCATCGTGCGGTGCATCAATGGCTGAAATGACCAGAGGCTTTGTGGTCGGCGGCCCGGCCAGCGGGGTGGGCAAGACCACCGTTACGCTGGCCCTGATGGCGGCCTTCCGGAGGCGAGGACTGGAGGTCCAGCCTTTCAAATGCGGGCCGGACTTCATTGACGCAGGACACCATACGCGCGTCTGCGGGCGCCGGTCACGCAACCTGGACGGCTGGATGCTCTCTGCCGATCGAAACCGCGATATCTTTCGTCGTAACGCGGCGGGCGCTGACGTCTGCATCGTGGAAGGAGTCATGGGGCTCTTCGACGGCGCGAGCGGAAGATCCGAGGCCGGTAGCACGGCAGAAATGGCCAAAATGTTGGGCCTCCCCGTGGTCTTGGTGGTAGATGCGTCCGCGGCGGCCCGAAGCGTGGCCGCTCTGGTCCACGGGTTTGAAACCTTCGATCCCCAGGTAAATATTCTCGGGGTGATCTTTAATAAAGTTGCCGGGGCTGCCCACGGCGCCCTGCTTAGACAGGCGGTTGAAAGTACCTGCCGCGCTCTTCCCCTAGGATACCTGCCGCAAGACGAGCGGATCAAAATGCCCGAACGGTACCTGGGGTTATTTACCGCGGGCGAGAACCTCCTGCCCGACTCCAGTTTGGCGTTGCTCGCCGAAATTGCCGAAGGGCACATCAACCTGGAAAGGGTTCTGGAATCTGCTGCGCCTTTCGCCGCACTCTCCAAGGCCGAACCCTCCGCGCCTACGGGCTCCTGCGTGCGCGTGGGAGTGGCTCGCGATCGAGCCTTTTGCTTCTATTATGAAGACAATCTCGATGCGCTGCGGGCGGCCGGCGCCGAAATCCTGGAATTCAGCCCCTTGCAGGATGCGTCTTTGCCTGCAAGGCTCGACGCCCTCTATTTCGGTGGGGGGTACCCCGAGCTTTACTCCGGCCAAGTCAGCGCGAACCGGGAAATGATTGCCGCAGTGAGGAAATTCGCGGATGAAGGGGGAGTCATCTATGCCGAGTGCGGAGGCCTGATGTATCTGGCCAATAAAATCGTGACCCGTGATCACGAAGCTTTTTCCATGGCGGGTATTCTGCCGTTTGAGGTCCAGATGACGGATCGTTTGGTGAACTTCGGCTACGCTGAAGTGTGCCTCGCGAGGGATTGCTTTTGGGGAGCTGCCGGCGCCCGCGCTCGCGGCCACAGCTTCCATTGTTCGACGATTACCGAGTCAGCGCCTGTGGATCAGACGTACAGGGTCAGTTACACGCTGAGCGAACGCGAAGAAGCCGAGGGCTTCCACATAAAAAACGTGTTGGCTAGTTACATTCATCTCCACTTCCTGTCCTGTCCGGGACTCGCGGCGACTTTCGTCGACAACGTGCGGAGGACGAAGACGAAGATGGCCTCGAAGGCGGCAGAGGAATGCTGAGTTCTTTCAAGCGGGTGGCAGCCTTGATTGGATTATATGTTTTGGCCTGCGCTCCTGCGATAGTTTCCCGTGAACTCAGGGACGAACTGGGCCGGCACGTGGCAGTACCTGATGACCCGCAGCGTGTTGTGTGTCTCGCTCCGAGCCTTACTGAAACGGTTTACGCGCTGGGTCTCGGGGCGGCTGTGGTGGGAGTAACCACTTTTACGGATTATCCGCCGGAGGCTCGGGGAAAACCGAGTGTGGGCGGCTTAACCGATGCCTCCCTAGAGAAAATTATTTCACTTCGTCCTGACCTGGTTCTGGCCATGGGGGAACTCAACCGCCAAGAGACGGTGGAAGAGCTTCAACACCTCGGGATACCGGTCTTCGTGGTGGATCCCCGGGGGTTGCAAGGGATCGTGGCATCGATCCAACACGTTGGCGACGCGCTCGGTCGAAGCACCGCGGCTCGGGGGTTGTTGGAGCGCCTGGAAGGACGGCGTCTGGACATTATCACTCGCGTGGAGAGGCTGGCGCGACCTAAGATTCTCGTCGTAATCTGGTATGACCCAGTCATCACAGCGGGCAACAAATCGTTCGTTACCGATGTTATCTCGGCTGCCGGAGCTCAGTCGGTGACGGCCGATATTCCTCAGGCGTGGCCTCAAATCAGCCTGGAGGAAGTGCTGCGGAGGTCACCGGATTGGGTCCTGCTGGTTCGAGGCGGGCATGGGGGAATTACGCTGGAAGATCTCAAGGCCCGTCCCGGATGGGCTCAGCTCAAGGCCGTCAGTGATAACCACGTAATTTACATGGACGAACAGATCTTTCACCCGAGCCCCGTCGTTTTTGATGCGTTGGAGCAGCTCGCTAAAAAACTTCATCCGGAAGCTTTTTAGACCAGGGAGAAGCCATGAAGGTGCGTATCGAACGCGCGGGGGCCGCGGCGCAAAAGAGGAAGGGCCTGATCATCGTTAACACCGGAAACGGAAAAGGAAAGACCACGGCGGCACTGGGCGTTGCGCTCAGGGCCTGCGGTTACGGAATGAAAGTAACCATGCTTCAGTTTTTCAAGGGGAAGTGGAAGTACGGAGAGCTGCGCAGCGCTCCGAAGTTAGAGACCCTCGAAATCCGCCCGATGGGGCAAGGTTTCACTTGGGAAAGCAAGGATATTGAAGTTGACAAGCGCATGGTTCGGGAGGCTTGGCAGGCGGCTAGCGCAGAGATTCTGTCCGGCAAGTACGATTTGGTCATCCTGGATGAAATCAATTATGCACTCAGTTATGGTTTTTTGCCCGTGGAAGATGTGGTCGACTTCTTGAAGAAGAAACCTCCCATGCTCCACGTGATCCTGACCGGGCGCGATGCCAAGCCCGAGATCATCGAAATCGCCGACATGGTCACGGAAATGCGCGAAATCAAACATCCCTTTCAGAAGGGTATCGTAGCTCAAAAAGGTATCGAGTTTTAGATCGAACGCAACGATCACAAAAACCTTACGGTGAGATGAACGGGAAGCGCGGTGAGAATCCGCCACTGCCCCGCAACTGTAAGCGACGTAGAAGCCCGCTATAAGCCACTGCCAGCATGGGTGGGAAGGCACGGGCCATGGGGACGCGTCGCGAGTCAGGAGACCGATCTTGCCAGCGTTGGTCCGGGTCCACTCTTTCGAGGGCAAAGGAGGACATCATGCGGAAGTCGCAATCCCGCTCCATCATCCAAATTCTGCTTTTGACACTTTTTATGGCCATCTTTGCTGCCATCGCCGGAGCCGGGGCATCCTGTACGGTGGAGGGCAAGGTTATTGATCCGCTTGGGGCGGCTGTCGCAAATGCGGAAGTAACCTTGCTCCAGGACCGGAAGGCAGTCAGCTCGACTAGGGCGAACGCGGAAGGCAATTTTACATTTTTTCCCGTGGAGCCGGGTCAATACCTCATCCGCGCCACTGCGCCCGGATTTGCAACTCAAGAGAGCTCGACCATGAATCTGGCGGCCGCCCAAACGGTCAGCATTGAAGTAACCCTTCAAGTCGGAACTCTGCGGCAGCAAGTCGTGGTATCGGACACCGGCACCAGTTTGCCGGAATCACAGGTCGGCGCCTCGGTGACCGTGCTTGATCAATCGGAGTTGGACGCTTTCAACAAACTGGATCTGCCCGAAGTGCTCCGCCAGGTGCCCGGCCTCGATGTCGTGCAAACCGGCGAACGAGGCGGCACTACTTTAGTTTTCGCTCGCGGCGGAAACACCGAGTTCAATAAGGTGCTGATCGACGGTATCCCTGCCAACGACATTGGGGGAGCGTTCGAGTTCGCCAACCTTGCAGCCAGTGGAGTGAATCAGGTGGAGGTGTTTCGGGGCGCGAACAGCGTTCTGTATGGAGCCGACGCCCTGGGGAGCGTCATCCAAATCACGACCCGCCGGGGCTCTTCCACGATTCCCCAGCTGACCTACTCCATCGACGGCGGCAATTTCAACACGCTGCACCAGGACGCTTCGCTGGGAGGCGTTTTTCACCAATTCGATTATTTCGCGGATTTCATGCGCTTCGACACCCAAAACAGCCTTCCCAACAGCTCCTTTCATAACGGCACATTCTCCGGAAAC
>DATJKY010000578.1:0-4802 GCA_035490955.1 Terriglobia bacterium
CAGGTAGGCCTCACCCAGTGTCTGGTAATCGTCAGGGTAGAACGGACTCAACCGAATGGCCTTCTCGTAGGCCCGTCGCGCCTCCTCCGTTCGTCCCTGAGCGAGGTAGACACTCCCCAGGCGCCGATATCCCTCGTCCGAATTCGGCGCCCGTTGCAAACCATGCTGAAGTTCTGCAACCGCTTCATCAAAATGCCCGGTCGCGCACATGGCGCTCCCCAGCGCAAAGTGCGCTTCGGCAGTCGTCGGAGCCTGGCGCAACGCTTCCCGTGCGGCATGAATCGCCTTATCCGCCAACAATTTTTCGTCGTTCTGCTCGTACATTTCCAGACTGGCATCGGCCAGCCCTGCATAGGCCAATGCAAATCCGGGATCCATGCTCAGTGCCTGCTCGTAAAGCTGCAGCGCACCCTCGATGTCCTTCACATCGTTGAAGTTGCGAACGGCCTCGCGGCCGCGCAGGTAGAGATCGTAGGCCGCGTCGTTCTCGGTAGGATGCACGCTAAGCTGTGCCAAATCCCGGCCATTGTGAGGCAGCCAAAGTGCTGTCACCAAACTAGCGAGGATCTGATCTTCGAGTCCGAGCAGGTGTTTTCGCGAACCCGCAAACTCCCGCGTCCAAACCTGCCGATCCGCTGCCACTTCTTCAAGGCTGACAACGATGCGCAGCTTGTCTCCTGCCTCTTGGACACTCCCAACCACAGCGAGGTTGACACCCAAGTCCTTGACCAGCACCGCCGCAGTTTTCCTACGGCTCATTTCAGGCACGGACGGGACAGACACGACGCGGATGTCCCCAAGCTGAAACAGCTTGTCCGAGATCGCTTCGCGAACGCCTTCGCCAACATAATTCAGCCAGCCGGAGTCGCCCTCTGTGCGGAAAGGCAAGACCGCCAAGTACTTGCCCCGAGCCAGAGGGGGAATAGCGCCTTGGCCATCCGGGTCGCCGCGAGCCAGAGGGGGGATGGTGCGCGGGAGATCTGTGCGCTCGGGTGATGCACGAAAAACACGTCGTCGGACCGAGAGTAGCGAAACACCCATGATTGCCGACACCAGCAGCACCGTGGCGCCGGCTGTCAGCACTGCGGGCTTCTTGCTAAGCCGTAACAGTCGCTGGCCCAGCGTTCCCCGGCTGGACGCGCCTGTGGAGTTGCTAACCACCTGATCCTCAGGCTCGGAATCCTGCTCCTCCTCGATGATGACACTGGACCGCGTATGCTGCCGCACGATGAGGGTGGGTATTTCCTCCCAGCGTTCGCTCACTTCGGCGATGAAGCGGTAACCCCGCCGCGGTACGGTCTGGATAAAGCGAAAATCCTGACCGAGTACCTTTCTAAGAGCCGATACATTTTGAGTTAGGTTGTTCTCCTCCACAATCGTGTCGTGCCACACCGCCTTCATCAACTCGTCCTTCTCCAGGGTGCGTCCGCAGTTCCGGACGAGTACAAGGAGGGTGTCCAGGGCCTTCGGCGTGAGCGACAGAGGCACGCCCTCACGGAGAAGTTGGCGGTCGGTGGCGTCCAGGCGGAAGGGACCGAATTCGTAGAAGTGCTTGGTGAATCGGGCTATATCTCCGTTCATGAACGTTCCAGAAAACTCAAGCCATTTCTAATTACTTTCAGAGCGCCGTTTGTGCACTCTGCGGCTCTTAGACCAAGAAACGGAGATCGCAATTTTAAGACAGGATACTGTCAAAAGCAACGGAAAACCAACAACAACAACTCAGAATCCCGGAGCCAGGGCTCATACCTCATTCTGGGAAGAAACCATGCCACTGAAAACGAGAACCAAGATCACGATCGAGACCGATTGCGCGGGTAAATTAGTAATAGGCAGGACGCGAAGCGCCTTCAACGCTTGGCGCCCTCTGTGTGGCGAGCTCGTCAGGCTGCTACGACCGGACGAAGCCGCCGCCCTCACGGCCTGCTAGAGGTATCAGAGCATCCGTTGGAGATCAGCAAAACTTCGCATCATTCCAACCCCGACGGCTTGCTGAATGTCTGCCTTGAAGAGGCAGGCCAGAGCTGAGCGAGGGGAGCAGTACATGCGAAGAACCAAGCTAAAGGCTGTTGCAAAACCCCCCTCTTGGGAGCGGGGAATCCGGCGGCATGGGTTCGGATCCACACTTCCCCCCTGCCTTGGGCTACCGGTCTTGCCGGTAGCTGCGGTCGACCCGGGTCCCCCTGCGCTGCCCGGCGGTCCTCGGCTATCCAGCCACGGAGGACCGACGCCGCGCTCGGTCAATAGTACGCAGTCCACACCGAGAGATTCGGGCGCTGCGGCACGCGCCTGACGCGGTCCACGGTTCTTAGCGGGCGCAGCGGCGGGTGAGGCTAGCGCAGGTCCTCCCCGCACGTCCACGGACCAGCCCCAGCAGGCGACGCCCAGGTGGTCGTCCGCCCCGCTTCCCGCCTCCACGCGACCGAGAACCAGCAGCAGACACACCCCCAGCCCGGCCAGGGCCCGCCACAGCCATTGCTTCATGGCGAGTCTCCCTCCTGGGCGCGCCGGAAATTGCGTTGCTTGTTCAACTCCGCCAGTTCCCTCAAACACTGCTGCAGTTTTTGCCAGGCAGCTACACCTTGCCGCGTGGCTCGCTCCGCCGCTTTCGGCACGTAGTAGCCCGTGGTCTTGCCCTGTTCGCCCCGGTAGCTGACCTGCAGGTGCGGACCGTGCTTGGGTCCCGCCCCGTGGCAATGACATCCCGGGTGTCCACAGGTACGATAAGTCTCTGAGAGCGTTCCGAAGATGGCCACCTGGGCCAGACGCTCAACCTCACGCAGCAGCTGGCGGCGCTGCCCGGAGGGGTTAACGCGGCGGGGCAGGGCCTCTCCTTTGCATGCGCCCGCGGGCGATGGAAAACAGATTCTTAGTAATGATGCTCCACCCCACGTAGCGCTGGAATCCCGACTCCCCCTTGTAAGTAGCTCGCACCCTCGCAAAGGGGTGCTTCAAGTTGCTGATGGTGGCTTCAATACCCGCTCGCCCGCGTAGCGCCCGCCGGAACCAGCGCTGCTTCTGGCGTTCGGCGCGCGTTGGTGACAGACGCCCCCGCCCCGGCAGGACCACCTTCTCCACCCCTCGTGCCTTGGCTTCGCGCTCGTTCTCCGCCGAAAAGAACCCTCGGTCCGCGGTGGCCAGCCACGGCGCCTGCCCGAACAAAGCTTCGTGCTGCTTCAGGGCCGGAATCCAGGCCTGGGTGTCCGCCGCGTTGCCCTCCTGCACCTGATAACCGCTCACGATGCCATGCTCCACTTCATCGATGCGCACCAGCCTCCCAAACTCGGTGGGTTTGTCGGGTTTCCCTTTGCGGATGACTTGGGTGTGCGCTTCGAACAGGCTTAGCACCTTGCCTACCAGGTGTGGGTTCCCTTTCCACAGCCGCTCCCGCGTCTGGGCGATCACTTTCTTCACCAAGGGGAGGTAGTGTGGCAACGGGCTGATCTGAACTTCCGCCTGCAGCACCTTGCCCACCACCTTCATCCCTCCCGCTTCCCAGTCCTTGAGCGCCGTGCCCGCCTGCCGCACCACGCTCCCGGTCATCCCCAGCAGCTTGCGGTAACTGCTCTGCAAGCGCTGCTGGTTGGCCGGGGTGAGGGACTTGGCGGCGCGGCAGATCTCCAGTAGGCGGTGCTTCACCGCTCGCCCACGTTCCACCACCTTCAGTGTACCCTCCTGGCACTCGGAGGCCAGGCGCTTCAGGCTCCGGCTGAGCACGCGAATCCCGTCCCCCAGAAGCGTGCTGTCGGTCGGGTAGTGGATGTTGGTCTCCACCACCGTGGTGTCGGTGCGCAGCTTGTGCCCCTCCGTCACCCCCCTCTCGCGCGCCAAGCCCACCACGCGTTGATGAATCTGCTCGGTGACCACTGGACTGAGGAGGGCAAACGTCCGGCTGAAGGTCGAGAAATTCGGCGTGGGATCGGCGTCGAAGTGGGTGAACTGACGGTACACCAGGTTGCTGCGCAGCTCTCGCTCCAGGTCGCGGAAGCTCCATCCCTTCAGGTGCTTCATCACACAGCAGCGCAGCAGACGGTCGGGGGCGATGCTGGGGCGTCCGGTGCGTGTCGAGCGGGGCCGCCGGCCAGCCAGGCTCTGCCGCACCAGTTCCACCAGGGCGGAATCCTCCAGCAACTTGTCGACGGGGTCCAGCAAGTCGTCCTTGAGCAGCGAGGCCTGCCGCGCCAAAGGCAGGTAGAACAGCCAAGACTGGCGAGAAGTGGCTCCGATCATAGCGTACTCGATTATATCGAGTAGGAAGAAACGTGTCAAGAAAAAAGTGCAGGAAACGCGGAATTTTTTCAGATCTGCCACCACCCAGTCGACACCTGCTAAAATACTCAAGGGGTTAGCCCAGGGTTTTGCAACAGCCTTTAGCTAGTGAAGTCTGGGATGTTTTCGAGGCGACTCTCTGCAGGTGTCAAGGCCCTGTTGACAGTTATTGCAGTTTGCGAAATGTAGCGACGATTGGCGAGACAGCGCCGCGGCTCCCGGCGGCGGCGCTGGGGCGTTTTGCCTCCTGTTCGTGACCGCCCAATGCCGCTCCGTCGCTTGCTGTGCGGAAGGCCTCCCGGCTTTCCGGGAAGCAGCCCAACACAACGACTTCCCTGTTTTTCTCTGTTTGGTCGCTGGGCCGGAAGGGCTGAGCCTTTCTGCAAGTCAGAGCCGCAGAGCCGCGATTTTTCACACTTGCGGCCTGACATTTTGGTTGACAAGCTCCATAGGCTATGCTAGACTACATTTGGAGTATTGGCGAGGAAGCGCTCCGGGATGGCAGAAACAAACCACCAAAGCCGGAATGTCGT
>DATJKY010000579.1:0-2564 GCA_035490955.1 Terriglobia bacterium
TGGGGTAACGAAGGCCACTGCGGTCCGCCGCAAGGCGGTGTTCGGGTGTCCACATCGGGCGCTCCTCAAAAGAGAATCAAGCGCCCGACAAGGAATCACATCCGATTCATCAGACTCAAGAACTTCCCGGATCGGCTCTAAGACCGGTCTCGGCTCCAGCCTCTTCATTTGGGCGCTGCTCGCCGCGACGTTCGCGATCTTGACCGCCGCGTTCATCCTCCTCGTCGCTTTCATTTGGTTGGCCGAACGGTACGATCCCCTGCGCGCAGCAGCGGCGCTCGCTGGCTTTTTCCTGCTGGTTACGATTATTGCGCTCATTTGCTGTCTTTTGTCGCGGCGCCGGACGATGGAACGCGCCGAGCTCGCCCTGGCGGCGCGCAGAAACGCGACTCTCGGTAGGGCAATTCAGGTCAGCCGTGCCGTCGGCTGGCGCAAGCTCCTTCCGCTGCTGGCCGTCGGCGTTCTCGCCGCCGGCACCGGGATGGAATGGTTTGGGCGCGACAGACCGCAGGTCGAAAGCGAGCAGAACGGCCGCCGCAAGCTTGCTCGAGCGGCGTAAGGATTTTGGGTTGCTCATCCAAAGTCGTCCGTCCGTGTTTTAAGCGACGGCAGGGAACCGACGTCCCCTCCGGCCGTTGAAGCTGTGACTCTCAGGAGGAACACATGAATGAAGATCGCCTGACCGGTAACGCCAAGAACCTCGGCGGCCAAGTGGAAGAGGGATTCGGACGCGCGACCGGCGATGTAAAAACGCAGCTCCAGGGCAAGGCCAGGCAGATGGAGGGCACATTGCAGGATGTCTACGGACAGGCGAAGGAGACGGCGGCCAACGCCGCGGACGCCATCCGCGAAGGTGCCAGCGAGGCCGACGACTTCCTGCGTGCAGCCATCGAGGAGCGCCCGTACACGGCTGCCGCAGTCGCCCTCGCTATCGGATACTTGATTGGCCGCTTCGGCCGCCGCGCCAACTACTAACGCCGTCGTTCGCATACGAAACAACGGTTCTTGCTTTTGCGGACGCGATCGCGGTCGCACAAGAGAACCGTCGCGGGCCCGCAAAAGGCGCGCATCTTCCTACTAGCTTTCTAGCCGCTATGCGCTCACTCAAGTAGCCAAGGACCCAAATCGCCGAGAGAACGCCGAGGAACAGCAGCACAAACAACATGCCCTCGCCGCTCGACCTCCACGTGAGCACGGCCGCTATGGGCGCACAGAAGATGAAGAGGGCGAGGGCGTTCTTGATGGCTTCGGTCATCGCCCGTCACTTCAATTTTTCAGCCTCCCCAATTTTCCATGGAGCCGGTGGCTTCAGCCTACCAGCCGCAGCAAGAGGCCGAAGGCTTGTAAAGTGTGTCCGAGAAAAAGAGCCTCCTGGCTTAATCCTCCTCGCCATACGGATTGGGTGGTTCCGTGCAGGGATTGCAGCTCGGGCGCACGCACCATCAACCCTACGGCGCTTCCAAGCAGGCAGATCACAAGGACCGCCACCAGCAACGTGATTGCGATCCAGAACGCAGCGCTCAGCAATCTGCCCAACCTCTCAGACATCGGCTCGACCACGAAATCACCGCTCCTTGGCAAGTTTCACATGGCTCCACGTGATATTGGCAGCGCAAGGCCCGCACGGCCGTTCCGGCAGGCCGACGACCACGGCAAGGCCAATCACCGAGGCCGAAGGCTTGTAAAGTGTGTCCGAGAAAAAGAGCTTGTTGGCTGACCAACAGGATAAATGCTCCGGCACCTATCACGCGAACGGTGCTGACGAACACATAGGTCAGAACGATAGCGGTGCCGTTCTCGATGGTCATGGCGGACGTAGGAGGTCTACATCCAATGCCTCTGTACGGTCAGTCGAGCGGATCGCCTCTCTGGTTCATGCAGACCGGATTGGGGCCACGTTTTCGCCTGCCTTCTGTGGATCGTCGTCATCCATCTTCTGTGGCCATGGGGGGCCTTCTTCTGCGCCTTCGTGCCTGCCGCAAAGGCACCTATCGGGAGCTTATGAAGAGGGGGGGATCGCGGGCATGCTCACCATCATCAAAGCCTCGCTCTTGGCATCGGCGCTGATGCTTTTGGAGAGCTGTACTGGTTACCTGACGAGCTACCAGACGCCCTGCGTTGAGGGGCACGTCTGCGAATGTGTAAGGTACACGACGGTGAACCGGAGCTGGCTCGACTGTCGCGATTACGGAAGAGTCAAATCAAGGGCTTACTAGTTCGCCCCGCCCGCGCTCCTGCATCATCGACGGTGAGGCCGTATGCCACGCGCGTGCAAGCTCGGGCTCGAAGGCATCGTATCGAAGCGCCTTGGCTCGCCCTACCGCTCCGGCCGGTCGCGGCACTGGATCAAGAGCAGAACCCGGCAGCACCGGCGGTGAAGCGCGAAGAGGAAGAGAACTGGGGCAAATGATCCGCACTTATTCTCTCAAGCGTGAACGATGGGGCGAAAAATAGGCCGCCCAAAGGAACGGGCGGCCCAAGGCTCGGAAGTTTAGATAAAGGCTGGTGCTGTCATGAGCGGAGACTCAATGACAGCGAATCATCTTGAGCACAAAATTGCGACT
>DATJKY010000580.1:0-2177 GCA_035490955.1 Terriglobia bacterium
ATTCGAGGTATAGGCCACCAATCGCCCGTCGGGCGAAAAATTGGCGTGCATCAGCTCGTTGGCCGAACTCATGAACTTCACCGGTTTCGCATTGCCTGGCGACATCGCGGGGTTCTCCACGACCCAAAGTTGCGATCCGGACAGACCGGGAGTGTTGTAGATCAGAAACCGGCCATCAAAAGACCAGTCCGTCAGCATCACGCCATTGCTTGAGCCGGTGGCCACTCGCGCGTCGTCCGCCGTCAGCACTGGTTCCTCGCTGTGTCAAGGCAAAGTAGAAAGTTCCGCTTTCGAGCAAAGTAGAACGTTCCGGTTTTGAGAGGCAGCATCGGCCACCCGTGATATGTTCGATCCGCAGCGCCGGGGTCGCGCTTGGTGCTGCTGCCCAAAGCCGAGGCGACGGGGTTGGCTCCGAAGCAATCGGCGAATGCCCTCCTGTGATGCAGAACCCGTGAGTCCTTCCGGAGCGCCAGGAGGGCATTGTCGAGCCGAGGCCTATTGCTTTGGTGAAATCCGGGAGCGGAGGCTTTGGGCATAAAAACGCGAAGATCGCCGGGCCGCTTGTGCCCGGCGTTCCTTGTTGACTCCCTGCCTCCGTCATCCCGCTCAGCTTCTCTCGTTGGCCGTTCGGACCGCTTGCCACAACTCCGGCCCCGGACGTTCGAAGAAGCCCTCCATCCAATCGCTTTTGCCACCTCGATTGTGATCTTTGCGGACCGGTTTCCCGACGCTCTTCGCCGCCGCGGGTGCCTTCATTCCGCACTCGCTGATCTCTACGTACTGGCCTTCGAACCGCGCTCGGAGTGCGCCGCTCAGATGGAGTTCGATTCGTAAGTTTTTTCCCCGCATGCCTGCTTTCACCTGCTGCCTCGCGAGTTGATAGCGCCGGCCGGCAAAGGAAAACGTGTAGTCGTTGCTGATCACGCGTTGCTCTACATGGCTCAGCGCGCTCGCCAAATCGATCTGCGGCGTCAGCGCCCGGTGCAGATCCGTTACCCCTGACAGCGGGCGCGCAAAACGCTCGTTCCACTCCGGCCAATACTCTGCTTCCAGAAACTGATTGGCATCCTGCATGGTCTTCACCTTGGCCAGCCGGAGATGCTTCACCAGCCGGTCCTGATCGGTGCCGAAGCTGCGTTCCACTCTGCCCTTGGCTTGCGGCGAGTACGCCGGAATCCAGCCGATGCCCAACTCTCTTAGTCCGCGGCCGATCTGCGTCAACCGATCCGCCTCCTGCCTCTGCTGCGCGCCTTCCTGCCTCCGCGGCGCCACCATGAACATCCCCGCCCGATCGGTGTACACATCCACCATCCGTCCCTGGCGTTCCACGTACTGCCACAGCACCCCCATGTTCTCGCGCGTTCCGTCGTGCTGCACAAAGCTGCCGCCGCTTCGACTGGTGGCATCGTCGATCATCCGCACCAGGTAGCGTACCGGTTCGCCCCGCCCCTCCAGCCAATCGTGAGTCGACGTATCCCACTGCACCAACTCCCCATATCCGCTCCGCCGTGCCCGCCAGAAATGCGCCTCCCCCAGTTTGCGCGGTTGCGCCTTCCACAACCCAGCGGCCACCATCCAAGCGCGCACCGTCTCCTTGCTCACGTCGATGCCGTGCCGCTTGGCCAACTGCTCGCTGGCAAACGTTGGCCCGAAGTCGTGCCACTCCGGCTGCTTTAGCAACTCCACCGCCCTCGCCTGCGTCTGTTCGTCGATCCGCCGGTTCGATGTCCGCCCCCGTAGTCCATGCACCACAACGCCGTCGCCATCGGTCTTCATGCGCACCAGCAGCTTTCGGACCCAGCGGTCGCTGACTCCCATCTTTTCGGCCGCCTGCCGCTGCGTCACGACCCCGTCCTGTGCCCGCTTCAGCCATTCCAGCCAATCTCGCTCCTCCTGGTTCATCGCGATTCGTTCCACCCTTCCAGTTTTTAGCTGTCAAGAGGAACTTTCTACTTTGCCCAATTAGGAACTTCTCACTTTGCCGCGACACTCGCGGTTCAGCCCATTCCCCTCATCAATTCTCTCTGATATACTTCCGCCAGCGTTCGACAGCTCAGAGGGGAGGGCACCATGAAGAAATTTGCGCTCGTCTTGTTGGCGCTTGCTCTATCCGTACCCAGTACGATGTTGGGGCAGGCCGTTTACGGAAGCATCTCGGGAACCGTAACGGACCCGAC
>DATJKY010000581.1:0-5675 GCA_035490955.1 Terriglobia bacterium
GACGATCCGTCCAGAATCGATCGGCATGTTTGCGCGGACCTGAGTCCGGGTCAATTGGCAATGCCGGGCGGGCCGAGGATTTCGAGCCGAACTGCGCCGCAGCAGATATCACCTGCTCAAAGCTTGGCAATTGGACCGAGCGCGGCGGAATGGTGCGAGCTGCCGCGGGCTCGCCCAGCATGCGCACGAATTTTTCAAATCCAGCACGCTCAGTAACCAGCAGAAACCGAGCTTGCGGAGACGTCACCATGAACGTGTGGGGAATGTCGCGTGGTCCGTATACAAACGAACCGGTGGACGCCTGAATGGTCTTGCCGCCAACCAAAAAGTCGCCGCGCCTTCGGTGACATAGAACCATTCATCTTCGTTGTGGTGGACGTGCGGCGGCGAGGCGGCGCCTTCTGGAGCAAGATGCTCGATTACGGCGACGCGTCCGCTCGTCGTCTCGCTCGACGCTTTTATGGTGGCGAGCGTACCAAAAAACCAGAAGGCATCCCCCTCTCCGCTTGCCAGTGCAATTGGCACCGATGGCTGTGTTGCGGGCTCGGACATTAGCGTCAGCTCCTTGGAATTGGCCCTAACTTAGTTCCTCGTCTACTCCGACTTCACCGAGTGCCAAATCCAACCGATGAAAGTCAAAACAAGAAACGGGTAAGCGTAGAACGGCAGTGGCGAGGAAGTCGGCAATACGGGTTCGCCCCAAAAATATTCTTGCAGAGGTGACAGCGAAAAGGATTGAAGAAACCATGCCTACGGCACGAACCCAGAAGGCGAATTCTTTGGGAACACTTGTCAGCAGAAGGGCGGAAGCCCAGAGCGCGCTGCCTGCAGCAAACGAAGGAGCACTTTCGGCCAGAGTCGCGGCCGTCCCCGAAAGCATTACACCTTCTCCGATGGCGAAAATAAGAAATCCGGCAGCAACAAGATCGCTCTGCTTTCTGAAGAATTGCAACGCGAGCAGGGCGGCAGCCACTACCAGTCTGACACCGTCAATCCCCCATGCGGCAGCTTGGAGATTACGTTGGGTCACGAACGTCCCTGCCATTCCGAACTCCCCGCCAAGAGCAACCAATCACGGCAACGACATTCCCGGACTTTTTCATGGCGGTGCGCCACATCATATACACCTATCCAGCAGCCCTAATCCCGAAGTTCCCGAAACGCATCTTCCAAAGT
The DNA here is from genome assembly GCA_035490955.1 of Terriglobia bacterium. Lineage (GTDB taxonomy): Bacteria > Acidobacteriota > Terriglobia > UBA7540 > UBA7540 > DATJKY01. The sequence continues at coordinate 1,177 of DATJKY010000581.1, forward strand.
CGCGACCCATCGGGCCCAATCTGAAAGTCGGTGGACCAGGAGCGGAATGCGCGTTGAGGCGGTCGTTAGTTGCCGTCTTTGAGTTCGAGGGAAAGGAAGTGGACCCGGCCCGACCCGTCGCCGGCAAACACGCAGCAACGCGCGGGCGCATCGCAGGTGAAGGTGGCGATCACCGTCCCCGTCGCCAAGTCCCACACCTTGAGCGTCTGGTCCTCGGAGGCGGAGACCGCCTGCATCAAATCCGGCGTCACCGCCACCGCATTCACATGGCCGCAGTTCCCGGCCGCTGGCGAGGTCACAAACCTTGAGCGTCTTCGGCAAACGTTGCGCCAGATCGGCGCCGTCGTCCCAGGTGTACGAAATAAAGACCGGCTGTGGTCATTCCCGAGATCAGGCTGCTTCCCCCACACGGTGACAATGGCGAGCAGGTGCGGAAGTACGGGCTGGACCCGCTCGTCCCAGGCACTGGCTGCTCCCTATCCATACGTGCTATAAAGTGGATCTTTACGATCAGGAACGATTCATCCGACCGTTCGTCAACATCGGATTCTCGGGAATGCTTTGGACGCCCGAGCCACCCAACCGCCTAGGATACCGAGGCCTCATCCTTGTTTGCTGTTTATTTGCACCATACGCATGACTCGCTGTTGTTTGAAGATGCCAGCCGCATATTTCGCAGGCCACCCCCGACTGGGAATCGTCGACATGAGTCAGGTTCCCGCTGATGGCGCACCTGGCTGCAGGATGGCATGGCCGCCGATCCGGATGAACGGATCCGGAGGGCGATAGAGACGAAGGCTAAGGATGAATAAGAAGCGACTGTTCGCGAGCTTAACGGTGCAGGCGGCGCTGATGTGCGCCCCGGTTGCGCACGCCGGGGCCATTGGGGCGGCAATTCTCGACGGCGAGTCGGGTGGACCTTATCACGCGTGGCGGGAGACCACTCCGTACCTGAAAAGGATGCTCGAGGAAACGGGCCTCTTCCAGGTGGACGTGCTTACGGCACCTCCAGCCGGAGGCGATTTTAGCAACTTCAAGCCGGACTGGGGCAAGTACCAAGTTGTCGTGTCTAATTATGATGCGCCGGACGAGCGCTGGCCGAGCGATCTGAAGGCCTCGTTTGAGCACTACGTGGGAGGCGGGGGAGGCCTTGTGGTGGTCCATGCCGCTGATAACGCTTTCCCGAAGTGGCCGGAGTATAACCTGATGATCGGCACTGGGGGCTGGCGAGGGAGGGACGAGAAGTCCGGCCCGTTCTGGTATTTCAAGGACGGCAAGCTGGTGTCTGATCCCTCTCCTGGGCCCGCAGGCCGCCACGGGGCGCGGCTGCCCTTCCAGGTCGAGAGTCGGGTCAGCGATCATCCCATCACCCAGGGGTTGCCGAAGGTGTGGATGCACGCCGGGGACGAGCTGTACGCGGGTCTTCGCGGTCCAGGAGAGAACATGACCGTCTTATCGACGGCTTACTCGGATCCGGCTAACCACGGGACAGGCCACGATGAGCCCATACTCATGGTGATTGCGTACGGGAGAGGGCGGGTGTTCCACACCGTTATGGGACACGACCTCGCGGCGCTGAGTTGCGCCGGGTTTATCACCACTTATCAACGCGGGACCGAATGGGCGGCAACCGGCAAGGTGACGCAGAAGGTGCCCCCCGACTTCCCGACTGCAGACCAGATCAGTACGCGCGCAGCGTACGCGCCTCCCGGCTGGAGCTCGCCAGGGGCTTCCCGAGCTGCCGCGCCCGTTCTTGACCCCACCATTTACTGGCACGTGTCGCGGGTGCTTTGGGTGGTCAGTGACCTTGACCACGTCGTCGACTACTGGCAGAAGTTGGGAATCCGCAACATCCGCCGTGACGGAGTGGTGGCGTTCCCGAATTTGACGTACCACGGCCAGCCGGACCCGGCGAGTGCGAAGCGAATTGTTGGGCGCGTTAGCGGCCTCGAAATCGAATGGATTCAGCCCGTCCGAGGAGGAAAGTTCTGGAGCGAGGGTCTTCGCGAGCACGGAGACGGCATTCGTGCCATCGGTTATAACGTCAGAACGCCACAGGAGTTTGACGATCAAATCAAGTATTTCGCCTCGAAGGGAGTGGGCCTGGTAACCGGGGGCGATTGGCAGGGGCATCAGGGCCGCGGCCGCTTCGCTTTCCTCGATACTGCGGGGCAAGGCGGCGGCAACACGCTGGCGCTGATCGATGACCCTGACGCCGAACCCGCGCCCTCCGTGGACAGCACCCCCAATGAGTATCCCCTGACGAAGATCACCCACTTCGCCTGGGTGGTCCGCGACGTGCGGGAGGTTGACAGCTACTACGCCAGCCTGGGCTTCAAGCGCCTTTCGAGCGTCGACCACAACATCAGTCTCGATCGCACCTATCGCGGTCAGCCAGTTACGTATGAAATGTGGCTGGGTTGGGACCGGTCGGGCGACGCGCCCTTCGAGTGGGTCCAGCAGATTACGGGCCCCGACATCTACCTGGAATACCTCGGTAAGCACGGCGAGGGGTTCCACCACCTGGGCGTAAACGTCACCGACATGGACGAGTCCATCAAGCTAATGACCGCTCGCGGCGCGCCCCCGTCGCAAACTGCCGCGTGGAACACACCGCGAGGAAAGGGACGCGCTGTCTATGTCGACACCGAACCTTACGGCGGGGTAACCCTCGAGCTGATTTACGATCCCCGTTAGCAACCGCGCACCCTTTCTGCTCGACAGTTCCTGCCGAATCGGGAGGGCAAACTTGCTTTGAAGAAATCCTTCAGTGGGTTCTCTCCGCGCTCTACGGGCTGGTGATGATCGAAGTCATGATCATGATTACCCCCTTCGCCTTCTATTGGTATTCGCTTTATGCGCCCACGCTCCAGGGATTGCTCCGCTGGCCCGCTACGGCCTGGATGGAGGCGTTCTTCCTGCCCCACTTGGTGGTCGCCACCAGCAGGTTCCTCGAGCTCCTGCGCTGGCAGATAGGAACCTACTGCTTCAACATCGGAGTGCTGGCCTTCCTCTTGATCGGCATTCAGGTGTACACCACCCAGCTCATTTCCGGGAAGGTGGCCCAGTCGTGGGTCTACTCGCGCATTCGGCATCCCTTTTATCGGAGCCTCGCAGTCGCCGCTCTCGGGCTTCTGACCATGTTCTGTCGCGAATTGTTCATTTGCCGAGAATCCCGCAAGTTTTGAGTTTCTTAGTACCATGCGGAAATGCGCGATCACTTTCTTGGACGAAGAGCTTCAGGAGCGCGTATCATGGCTTCTTGCGTCCTTCCACCCTTGGAGGTCGGAGAGACTGAGGTGGTCGGAGAGTTCAAGTCATGCTATCGCATTTGGAAGACGAAACGACGCTCGTAGCCGAGGCGCAGTCAGGTGATGCCAATGCCTTTGCCGCCCTGATGAGCCAATATAAGAGCCACGTCTACCACTTGGCCCTCAATATCACTGGCAACCCGCAGGACGCCGAGGATGCCCTCCAAGATGCATTCTTGAAAGCCTACGCGCATCTCGGGGAGTTCCGGGGCGACTCGCGTTTTTCCACCTGGCTCGTGCGGATTGCTACTAACGAAGCCCTGACCAAAATGCGGCAGCGCTCCTCGGAATGGCGGGTTTCTTCGGCCAAATCGAACCAGGCCGACAAGAAGGTCTGCAAGCCGCGGGAGATGAGGGACGGTAACGACAATCCCGAGGAGCGTTATAGCAAGACTGAGTTGCTGGGGATTCTGTCCGAAGTGATTGAGAGCCTTCACCTGTCGCTCCGCATGGTGTTTGTCCTGCGGGACTTCCAGAGCTTTTCCACCGAGGAAACCGCAAGACTTCTAGGGCTCTCGGAGGTGGCCGTGAAGAACCGTCTAATGCGGGCGCGGCTACAGGTGCGAGAGCGTCTGCACGCGTGGTTGAGGGAGAGTCCGGATCCGGAGGCCAAGGTAAAAGGGGGAGAGTAGGTCTCGCCCGTAGATTACCAAAGAGGAAGGTTCGCTGCGATTCGCCCCCGATCGTCGTGTCAATCATCGACCATCTGAATCGCTTATCGCCTTAGTTCAATAGCCCCACTAAAACATCGTCAGCATATCCTGCCAGCGCCTATCAGCGAGGATCGATGGAGCGTCACGGGGTCACTGGGATTGTAAACTATTACGGAGCAGACCTCCCTTGACTCTCGAAAGCATAGAGAGCCCTCTAGCAACCTCTAGTGCTTCTTTAATGCCCCCGGGTAAGGATTGCTTCGAACACAGTGGTTCTTGCTCGTAGCGAGAGAGCCACGCTGCCCTTCGAACGCTCGGCAAGGATGCCTCAGTGATGTCGGAGGCCTGCCAATGGCCTTTATGACCGGTACAGCGACTGGGCGATCCGGTTCCTCGGCCTCACATTCCGCAAAGGCCGTTTTCCAGGCACAATCCGGCTAAGTACTCACTCAGCGTAGTTCCGAGTAGCGCGTGACTTGTGATCAAGTTGCGGCGAACCGTTAGAATGGGGCTCGAGGAGGCCGTTTGTCGAACT
>DATJKY010000582.1:0-14917 GCA_035490955.1 Terriglobia bacterium
ATCGGCGCCTCGACGTGCACAGGCGGAGGCGCCCCATGCAGCACCGGCGACCCGAACACGGTGAACGTCAATTTCAGTCTCACGAATGATCCCAAGTATAAGACGGGTTCTTATGCGGCAACTCTAACCTTCACCATCAGCGCCACTTGAGAACGTCAGCATTGGAATCAATGATGAATAAAGACTTCAAGTTCGCGGCGGAACCGGACGAAATGCCAAAGTAGTACTAGCAGGCTGCTGAAAAAACCTCCGAGCATGTCATCCTGAGCGGGGCGAAAGGATCTGCTTTTTGTTTGTTTTCAATGAGGAACAGCAGATGCTTCGCTGCGCTCAGCATGACAGATACCCTTTTTCAGCAGCTTGCTAGTACTTAAGGAGGGAATAAATGATGAAAAGGAGTTTAAGAGCTTGGCCATTTCTGACCATCCTCCTGCTGGTCACCGCCTCAGTCGCGCACGCACAGTTAGGCACCAGCACGGGGACGACGACCGTTAACGTGACGGTGGCAGCGGAGGCGGCTTTGAATATCACCAACGGCACCACAAACCTCACCTCCACCGGTACCAATTTCACGAACTACACCGGTTCGACAAGCTTGACCTATTTCATCCGGACCACCCAATCGACCGGCGCCGGCACTCTAACCCTGAAAGTAACCACCGACTTCGCTCCCACCGGTGGTCCCTCGGTCGCTACTCCGCCCACCGCCGGCGACTCATTATCCTACACCTGCACCGTCGCCGCCCCTGGGACGGCTTGCACCGGCTCGCAGACCTCTTCCACCACGGCGTCGACCTCTGTGGGTTCGTTTGGAGCCGACGCCCACTCCAATCTTGCGGGAAACGCGGCGTCCGTTTCCTGGGCCTTGACCAACGATCCTAAGTACAAAACGGGGTCGTACTCAGCAACGGTGACTTTCACCATTAGTGCAACTTAAAACTTGACCAAGGAGATTCAACCATGAAGAAGTACTTACCTCTTGCCGCACTCCTGCTCACAGCGCCTTTGGCGCACGCGCAACTGGGCACCTCCACCGTGACTTCGAACCTCAATCTGACAGTAGCTCCCGAGGCGGCCCTGACGATCCAAACCGCCAACACGAACTTAACATCGCCCGGGACGAACTTCACCGGCTATACCGGTACGACCAACTTTACCTACTTCGTCCGGACGACGAAGAGCGGGGGAAGCGGTTCCATCACCTTGCAAATCACCACCGACTTCGCCGGCGCAGGCGGCCCATCGGTCGCCAGTCCACCAACGGCTAGTGACAAGCTGAATTACAGTTGCACGGTTCCGGCCGCGGCGTCGGGGACGGTGACGCCCTGCACCGGGCCGCTCACCTCTTCCACCACCGCGGCAACCAACGTGGCCTCGTTTGGGGCTGATACGCGTTCCCCCAAGGCTGGGGTGGCATCGTCGGTCTCTTGGGACCTCTCGAATGACCCCTTGTATCAGACCGGTTCATACACCGCCGTGGTTACGTTCACCATTAGCGCTGCATAGCTCGAAAGCGGTCGGGAAGGGAGGCCGTATTGCGCCAATTCATGGCCCTTGCAACGGCGGGATCGTTCGTCTTCGCTGTAGCGTTGGCGTGGGCTCAAAAGCCAACGAAAGCGCGCCAACCCTTCCCGGTCAGGTCCTCCACCCAGACTCCGCAAGCCGTGACTCCCTTCACCGTCAGCAACTTCAGCGTAACACCCGCTTCCGTCACCTTTACCTCGTCGAACCCGGACGGCAGCGTAAACGGTTCAGTTACGACCCAAGTTCAATTCAGAACGTCAGCCAATCCCGCTCACTTTACCGTCTACGCTCAAGCCGCTGCCGCGACCTTCAGCGGTTGCAACAACCCTCCCGCCGGCTCGATCAGGGCGGCTTGCTCGGCCCCGATCGGCGTCACTTGTTCGGCGTCGAGCGCTCTAACAAACTCCGGGAACGGTACGGTGGTAGCTACCGGCAATGGCAACCACAACCCTGCGCAATTTAGCGTGACTTACACGTTCACCGATGGCTGGAACTTTCAGGTAGGTGCCTCATGTTCATTAACGGTTCAATACGTCTATACCGAACCCTAGGGATTCTCGTGGGCTTGCTAACGCTCGGAGGGGCCATGCCCGCCTGGGCACAATTAGGCCTGGGGCTGGTACCGATGCGGGTTGAGTTGCGGATGGGGCCCGGGCAGCAGCACACCGGATCGCTCAAGCTGAGCAGCGAATCTGGAGAGAGGACGCGCGTTCGCGCTGAGGTCCTCGACTTCCACATCGACGACACCGCAACTCCGCAGTTCGAGCACGACCTGCCCCAGGAGGCTGCCAACTCCTGCAAGAACTGGCTGAGCTTGAACCCCATGGAGATCGAACTCGAAAAGGGTGGATTCCTGATGGCACGCTACACGCTGCGACTGCCGGCAGACGTCCCCGAAGGAAGCTACAACTGCGCCGCCGGCTTCACTACGCTGCCCCCGGCCGAGCAGGGTATCGGCATCGGCATGCGGATGGCCGTGCGCGTCGTCGCCGCTTTTTACGTCCAGGTTGGCGATCCTCCCGTCCGCGGCGTGCTCAAGGAAATGAAGCTGGAGGCGCTGCCGCCGGCCTTGGGCGCCCAGCCGGAAGGTTGGCAAGCAGTCGTCGTGCTCGAGAATGAGGGACGGATGTATTTCCGGCCCACGGGCAAGATAGAGGTCCTGGATGGCGAAGGGAAGGCGCTCGAAACCCTGGATTTTCCGTCGCTGCCCGTCTTGCGCCAGCGCGATCAGCGCTTCCTCTTCCCATTAAAGACCCGGCTCGAACCAGGCCACTACACACTTCGAGCCAATGTTGACCTCGGCACAGGGGAAATCCAGGTAGGCTCGGCGGAAGTGGCAGTCCACCCGGCGCAGCCGGCCCCGGTGGACGTAGCGCACAAGGTGGCGGAGCGGTGAACGTGCTTCGACCACTCACGCCTAACACCTTTTTCCGGAAACAGCGAAAGTCATTTGAACGCCCCCTCCATTTGGGCTCGTGGAGAAAGGGTAGGTGAAGCCGAGTGCGGGGGGACATGGCGGCCGGGGTGAAGCACAATTCGGATCGGGCCGCCTTGGCGCTGGCGGCCCTCATCCTCTTTGGGTCTCGAGTGTGGGCGCAGAGCGCAGTGCCGACGGACGCGGCCCAGCCTACCGACGCGGCCGAGCGGGGAGAAGCGGCTGGGCAGGGGGAGTTGGCCTTCCAGGGTTACTATCTGGCCCAAAGCGGGCAGCCGCTGCTCCAGACCTCCGGGGCGGCTCTTAACTTCCAGGAATTCGTTCCCGGGTTCGGTCTGATCGACGGCAATGTCGAGGGTTACGGGTCGGACGGGTTCCGCGCCGGCACTAACTTCCTCGCTCTCGAACAGGTGCCGCTTTGGGGCTGGCATTGGGACTTTGTGGGAGGCGACTTCCGCTTTTCTTCGAACGTGGTGGAGAACCCCTTCCTCAACATTTACACACCCGAAATCGCCGGGCGAGGCGTTGGCATCGCCGTCAAGCGCAAAGACCGCGCCTACCAGTTCTTCGCGGGCGTGGAAACGGTCCTGGTGGGACCGCGCATTCCCTTTCTCGTGACCCTGCCGCAGAGCATGGTCGGCGCTACCTTGCAGCAGAAGTTGGGCAAACGGTGGGAGTTCGGCCTGCGTTATGTTCACCTCACGACCGAATCCAGCGCCCTGACCAGCTATTCCAATTATTTTCTCCCCAGCCGCCAGTTCCAAAATTCGAACAGCCTGACCCTTCAATCCTCCTACAGTTTCACGACTCACCTGAAGCTCTATTCCGAAGTCACCTACGGCACGGCCTCAACCTTCACACCCTCACCGGGGGCCCAGCAACCGTTTTCGCTGCTGGTGGGACCCTCGTGGCAAAAGACTAAGTTCGGTATTCACGCCAACTATATCCGCCAGAGCACCACGTACCTGCCGCTACTCGGCTATTTCGTCGGCGACCGGAAGGGGCCCTATGTGGAAGGGTACTATCGACCAGCCGGATGGGTGAACATCTATGGTTCCGCCAGCGCTTACTCCAACAATCTTGAGCACAACCCTGACGTACCCACTTTCCACAGTTCCGGGTATACGGCAGGGGCTAATTTTGTTCTGCCTTGGAAGTTCAACGCGGGCGCCTCGCTCGCGAGCCTTAACCTCACGGAGCGTGATCCGTCGCGGTCCGGGCCGTTTGTATCGGACAACCGCCAGTTGAACATCAACCTCGGCCGCCCCATTGGAAGGCACAACCTGCGTTTCTCCCTGATCGACATGAGGCTTAATTCCAACTTGTTGCCGCAAACGCAGCGTTTCGGGGAGCTTGAAGATACTTTCATCTGGAAGCGGCTGGTTTTGGGGGGCGCTGTCCGGTTGCAAAACTCACACACAACAGAAAACCGGAATACGCTTTTCTACCGCGGCTCGATCCAGGCCAATTTGAAGCGCGTCTCGGCTTACGGCTACTGGGAAGAGGGCAGCGACCTGGTGAACAGGAGCGTCTTCAGCACCAACGCTTACAGCAGCACCGTGGTCGGCTTAAGCACGCCGCTCATCAAAGGCTGGAGCCTGCAATTGGAGGCCTTCCGCAACAACCTAAATACGGCACTCAACCCGGAGAACATCTTTCTTTTCGGCAACAGCGGCCTGGGTCTAAACACGGCCCTGGCCGCCTTCAACCAGCGGAGCGCCTACTTCCGCATCAGCAAGCAGTTCCATTGGGGGAAAGAAATGCCGGGCTTCGGCCGCAGCCTCGAGCAATACACCGCCGAACACGCGCCGCTGGTGGGCTCCGTTCAAGGTTTCGTGATCGAGCAATCTCTGGCCGGGCCGCGTCCGGCTGCAAACGTCACCGTCAGCCTCGATCACTATCGCGCCGCAGTTACTGATGCCTCAGGCCGGTATGGATTCGTCCACGTCGCCGAAGGCCCGCATGAGGTGGGGCTCGACCAGGAGCAGCTTCCGACCGACTACGAACCGGGGCCGGCGCCGACCGCTATCGTGAGCGTACAGCCGCAGGCCATCGCTCGGGCAGACTTCACCGTGGTTCGCTTAGCATATTTGAGGGGAAGAATCGTGGCGCCGGTTGACGCGCCCCTCGACGGTGTGGTGATCCGCCTGGCGGGCACAAACCGCTACACCACGCCCGACCTCAGCGGCAACTTCGCCTTCTACAACTTGCGCGAGGGCGAATACGACGTCGTGATCGACGTGGACACTTTGCCGGATGGATACTTGTTGGCATCATCCCCGAGCATCCGGTCACTGGCCTCGTCGAGCGCCAGCCCAGCGGCGCCGATCCGATTTGAGTTGAGGCTTAAGCCCCAGCCGAACAAACCTATCCGTCAGCTCTTCGAAGAGCACATTCACGTCGGCACGGGCGGGAGATAATTTGCAAACCCCACGATCCGCACTCAAGAAAAGGACGACCCCGCCCCGCGGCCGTGTCGTTGACATGCCCGGCCGGGACAAGGCGCTCGCCAGGCTGTGTGTGGGGTTGCTGGCAGGGGCCACGCTGCTTCACGGTCAGACCAAAAGCAGGAGCGGCACAACGGCCGTGACCGTGCAAGAACAGCAGTTACTGCAGCTTCAGGGCGTTAACGTTGTCCTGAAAATCCGGCTGCGGCCTGGGGTGACGGCAAGCCTCTGGAGCGATAGAGCCTGCCGCGCGCCCATTCCAAGGGCGATGGCGATCACCGCGTCAGGAACCTACTCCCTTCCTCTCACCAGCATCCCACAGGCAGAGGACCTACAGGCAGAGGAGAAGGCGGCTTTCGTTTGCTTGCTTTCGTCGGACGGGAAGCTGCGGGACTCCATTTTGCGGCCCCCCAGGCCTTACGTGACCCCGCTACCCCCATCAGTCAGACACTCAGTCCCTCAGTAGCCGATCAAGCGTAATCAGCCTTTTTGTATCAGGGCACGACTTCAGTCGCGCCCTGGAGTTTCTACATTTGACGGTCCTGGTAGATGACGTCTCAGGCCCGGAGGGCCGATAGAGAATAGCCCACGGCGTGAGCCGTGTGGGACGAAGAGTTGAGTTAAGATGGTGCCAGCCCCGAGGGGCGACAGACGATGGCTCACACCTTCGCCAACCTGCTCACCCCTGTCATCTTTTCCACCAAGGACCGCCACACCCGACCTCCGCACGGCACCAGTTCACAAGCGTTACGATCACCGACACGAACGGCGCCGGTGGGTTCGCTATCGGCGACATACGTTATGGTACGCCGACCAGCATTACACCAGAACCAACGTCCATCCTTCTCTTTGGCAGCGGCCTTCTTTCCCTCGCCGCCTTGCGAAAGAGATTGCAGAAGACCTAGCCCAGCCAGCTTCGCCGGCCCTCTGTCTTCCACCAACACACAGGCGCGAACTGGTACTAACCCCTACGTCTATTCCGAGCGAGATGATACAACCTTCCCGCCACTGGACCGCTCTGAAAATCATTAACGACGCTGTAAGCCGTTTTGTCTTGAACGCGATCCCTTATTTGGACGCTACGCCGACGAAAACGGGCGGCACCCAAGTGCTCACAAGCCTACAAGCGCAGCGGTCTCATCTTCGAAGAGTTCAAGAACCGTTTCCAAGCGCACCATCCTCAGCACTTGCATCACCCTTTTCGAGGGAGCGAAGAACTTGCACTTGCCGCCGAGTTGCCGCATCATGGTGTGCGCGCGGACCAGGGCACCGATGCCCGAACTGTCCACGTCCGAAACGGAACTGAGGTTGACGACGAGGTTCTTTACGCCTTCGGCCTTGAGGCCTTCCAAGGTGTTGCGAAAGGCCTGTGACGAGTCGCCCAACCGGAGCGGACCCGTCAGGTCGACGATGGCAGCCTTCGACGTTCGGCGTGTGGCTATGTCCATGACGGCACTTTGTTGGCCGGGCGGTGTTGATCTTAGGCGCCGGCCCATGCCCCTTAGCCTAGACCAGGACGCGAGTTCAAGCAAGGTGATCTGCGGAAGGGCTCCAAGGTGACATCTCTCAACCGCCTGGCAGGGTCCGGGCTCCTGGTCCTGCGACCGGCGTGGCGTTCCTTGGCTTGCGCCGAAGCAACTCTCGGCGCATGCCGGTACGGCTTGAAGCTGGCCTGCATTCCTTAAGCATATGGCCGTGAACGACGTCTCCTCCCTGCAGATTAGCCGCGAGCACCTGTCCGCGTTTCTTGAACTCGCCTCGGACTACCAAACCTGCCGTGACGTGGAGAGCCTCCTGAAAACTCTTCTGCTACACACCGTCACCCAGCTTGACGCGGAAGCGGCCTTCCTATGGTCGCCTGAGGCCCACGGCGGAGGTCTAGTATGTTCACAGCGATGTTATGCGGCTGAAGTACGTTTCGAGCCTGCGGCCGAGCCCGTCACCGACGGCTGGCTGGTGGAGGTGCTACACTCCCGACGAGCGCGCTGTCTGTCCGAGACTGGCGAACGTCTGGATCATAGCTCACTCGCGCATTTGGCAGAGACCGACCGCAAGAGAGTGCGGAGCGCTGTCTACGCGGTGCTACCCGGCACCGATGGGCCTGCCGGTGTGGTGGAGGTGCTCAATAAACGGCGCGGTGAGTTTACAGCCAACGACGCCACCTTCCTGCACGGGGCCGCCTCCTTTACCGCCGGATCCCTGAGGAGCCTTCAAGCTTTCGAAAAGGAGCGACAGTCCAGCCTGGCCACCATCGACCGGCTTACCGCGCTCTACGATCTCAGCCGGACGTTCAACTCCACGTTGGAGCTTCTGGACTTGTTGCCGGTGGTGGCAGAAAAGATTCGCGAGATTCTGAACGCGAGAGCGTGCAACCTGTGGCTGGTTGACGGGGCTACGCGCGAGCTTCGTTGCGCCGAGCAGGCCGGAGAGGATCCCATGACGACCAAGGGCGATCGAGTCGGGCTTGGTGAAGGATTGATCGGCCAAGTGGCCCAACAAGGCGAGGCACGGCTGGTGAAGAACGCCGATGAAGAGCCTCTGCTTTCATCCAGGCGTGTGGCGGTGCCGCAGGTCGGAACGGCCAGGCCCAACCCTTTCCCGGCCCAGACAGTTCCGGCAGACTCGGAGGAACCCTACGCCACCGCGAGAGAGCAAGACAACGCTGGCCCTACCGTGCAATCAGTCCTCTGCGCGCCTCTCCTCAAGGGCGACCAGACACTGGGCGTGGTCGAAGTTGTGAACCGGCTTGACGGCGAATCCTTCAACGAAGACGACTTGTTTTTCCTCACCAGCATAAGCGAGCAAGCGGCAATCACCCTGTATAACGCAAACCTGCTCGAGGCCGAACGCAAGATGCACGCCCTCGACGCCCTTCTGGCCATCAGCCAAGAGATTACTTCAACGCTCAACCTCGATCGCGTGCTGACCACGGTTGTGCACCAGGCGGCCACTGTCGTGCCTTTCGATCGCTGTGTCGTCGGACTGTTTGACCGCAGTCGCCTGGTACTCGGAGCCGTCTCAGGAGAAGCCGAGGTGCCGCAAAGCCGCGAGATGGATGAACTACGAGGGATTCTGGAAGAGCTGGCTGGCGAGCCGGACGCTGTCTCTGCCGACCAGTATGATGAGGGCTGGATTGTGAAAGTCGGAGAGGTGCCTGAGAGTGACGGAGAGGTGGGGCGATGTCTCATTGCCTTCCTGGAAGACCACGGCCACAACGGATTTCGGGCTATTCCGCTCCGCGATGACCAGGGTGCCGTCGGCGTGCTTGCGCTTCTCAGCGGCGACGCAGAGTTTCTATCGCGCAATCAGGTGGAAATCCTGAGCATTCTGGCAAGTCAGGTGACGTTGGCCATCCGCAACGCGCGCCTCTACCAGGAGGTGCCGCTTGTGAAGGTTTGGCAACCCCTGGCGGAAAAGCGGCGGAAGTTCCTGGCCGCGGCGCATGGCCGTTGGCTGGAACTGAGTTTAAAAGTGGCTCTTATAGCCGCCGCTTTGATCGCCATACCCTGGAAGCTGCGGGTGGACGCCAACGCCACCGTCGTTCCGGCAGAGCGCCGTCTGGTGACCGCCGAGGTGGCAGGACTGGTTACGCGCGTCCTTGTGCGAGAAGCCGGGGTGGTGACGGCGGGTACATTGCTCGCCGAGCTTGACGCGAGCGATGATCGCGTGAGCCTGGAGCGCGCCGAGATTGCCCTGGCCCAGGCGCGTCGCGAGTGGGAGGAAGCTGAGGCTCGGGGCGACTTGGCCGCGGCCAACCACGCGCGGCTGGACGCACGTGTTCACCAGGCGGAGGCGGACTTTTACGCCCAGAAGGTCGAGAAGGCGCGACTCCTGGCGCCTATTGGCGGCGTCGTGGTGACGCCCAAAGTGGAAGAAAAGGTTGGAGAGCTCGTTACCGCGGGTGAAACGTTCTGCGAGATCGTTGACCTGGAGCATATGGCGGCTGAAATGAACGTGCCAGAGACAGACGTAGACTTGGTGCGGACCGGCGCGCCGGTACGTCTCAAGCTGAATGCGTTCCCCACCTTCACGTTCTCCGGCACCGTGGAGCGAACAAGCGCCCAGACCGTTTCTGCCGAGGGTGAGGTGTTCTTCGTCGTGCGGGTTATCTTCTCGAATCCCGGCCGGAGGGCGCGCGACGGCATGGTGGGGCGAGGCAAGATTGACACTACCGGAGGCTGGGCCGGAAGCAGCTGGTATCCCGCGAGCTATATCTTACTGCGAACTCCCATCGGCTGGGCCTGGAGGAAGGTGTGGTCCTGGTTGCCGTAGACGAGTAAAACACGCTCGGCGTGATTCGTGAGGATTTCGGCTCTAGCAGGCTGCTGAAAAGGTGTTGGGGACATTTTCTCTAGCCCCGAAGGGGCGTCCTATCCTAGCCCCGGCCATCGGCCGGGGTGGAAGGGGCAATCCCGCTGACCGGGAAGCAAGCCCTGAAGGGGCGCGCTACGAGGTGTTGGCATGCCTCAATCACTATCCAAGGTTCACGTGCACCTCATCTTTAGCACGAAGCACCCGGGAACCGCTGCTGGCGGCCTCAATTCGCGGACCAGTGAGTGTAGACCGCCCTTTCAGGGCTTGGTCGGCGCGGCCTTTTCCCACCCGGGCCGGGGTGGCCTGGGCTGTGTTAAGGCCGCCCCTTTGGGGCTCGCAAATGTCCAACCTCCAGGGCACTGAAGTCGTGCTCTGATACAACTGAATATGAGGTGAGCATTGAAAGTACCGTGGCGCACACGCCACCGCCTGCCAGCGGCTGCGACAACCGCTGTGGCCGTGCTGCTCACAGCTGGCTGCGGCAAGGAGCAAGCCAGCAAGCTGGAGGCCACCGATCGCCCCGCGGCTACAAGCGCGCTCGGCCAGCCGGCGGTTGAAAAGCCAACGGTGACGTCGCGAGGGTCGACCACAAGTCCGGGAACGCTAGAGATTTTGAGCGTGCTTTCGGTCGAGCAGGAGCTTGACGTGCTAGCCCAGCACGAGGGAGTGGTCAGTGAGATTGCCTGCGATGAAGGCTCCCAGGTCGGCAAGGGTGCAGTCCTGGCGCACCTCGACGACCGCGAGATACAGACCAAACTGCAACGTGCGCGCGCCGACCTTCTGGTAGCGGAAAACAACGTCAAATATAACGAGGCGGAGCTGAAAGCAAAGGAGGCGGCTTATCGCCGCGCGCAGGAGATGCGCAGCCTGGGTCTCGGCAGCCAGGCTGAGTTGGAGGAGGCTGAGTTCAAGGCGCAAGGCGCCAAGTACGACCTGGAGAGTCTGAAGGCCATCGTTCAGCGCACGCACGCCGACATCCACATGCTGGAACTGGAGCTTGAGCAGACGCGCATCACCGCGCCCTTCGCCGGCGTAGTGGCACGACGCTACATCCGCGCCGGCCAGCAACTGACCCGCAATGACAAGTGTTTTCGCCTAAGCCAGCTCTCGCCGCTGCGCGTCCAGTTCCTGGTACCGGAGACTGCCGGGCGGCCAGTCGTAGGCCGGACTGTGCGCATCGAGTCGATGATAGGTAACCGGCGAGTGTATAAGGCGCAGATCCAGCGTGTGAGTCCGGTAGTCGACGCTGCAAGTGGCAGTTACGAGGTCACCGCCGTGCTTGTGGGCACTGATTTGGGCGCCCTTCGGCCGGGAATGAGCGTGCAGGTTCTTTGGCCGGCATCCGCGAGCCCCTAAACACGGGGGTGGATCCGGAGTTCGGCGAAAACTTCCCGTGTGTGACCCCTCACCCGGCTCTCCTGCGACTCGAGATTGCCACCCTCTCCCTAAGATGCCCCAAGGGAGAGGGCTGTAAAAGCTTTCGTGGTGGCGCATACATGGCGGGGTTTTGCCCTGCGTCCGGTTGACCGCATACATCGCAGACAACGCGACGTACGCGCCACCTCCGATTCCCGGTTTTCGATTTCAATCGGCAATCGACAATCTGCAATCGGCAATTATGCGATTCGGTCCCACCAGTCTCAAACTCACAAGCGTGCTAGCGAAAGGCTTGCGACGTCCCAAGCTACGCGCCGACCTGAAGGTGAGTGAGCAGACCTTCGGGGAAGAAAAGAGCTACGTCGTCAAGATTCCGGAAACGGCGTCCTACTCCCGCTACGGCATCTGCGAATACAGCCTTCTCCAGCTCTGTGACGGCACACGTACGGTCGCTGAGATTGCCAAAGCCATGCGAGAGAACTTTCCCGAGCGTCCTCTGACCGACGAACAAGTCGCGGAGTTCCTCGATGGCATGGACGCCGACATTTGGGAACGAAGCCTGGGAGAACGTAACCTGGCCATTCTGGAGAAAATCCGTGAAGAGCGCAAAGAGCGCCTCGACCGCTCAAGCCTGCTCTACATCTACTTTTCCGCCTGGGACCCGGACAAACTGCTCGAACGCGTTCATCCCTATCTGCGGTGGCTCTTCACCCGAGAGTTTGTGGTTCTTTCCATCGTCCTCTTCGTGCTGGCGGCATTGATCGTCTGCGGCGACTTCGCTCGAATTCGGCAGGACACTGAGGAGTTTTACAGCTTTACAGGCAAGAGCGCCTACGACATCTGGATCTTCTGGGTGCTGCTCTTTTTTGTCAGCGGCATCCACGAGTTCGGCCACGGGCTCACCTGCAAGCACTTCGGTGGCGAAGTGCACCAGATGGGCTTCATGCTGATCTATTTCATGCCCTCGTTTTACACCGACTGCACGGACATGCATATGTTCGATCGGATGTCGAAGCGCCTGTGGACGGTCTTCGCCGGCGTTTGGGTGGAGCTGGTGCTGTGTTCCCTGGCGACCCTCGTCTGGTTCTTCTCCCCGCCCGGCTCCCTCGTGGGTGATTTGGGCTATAAGACTTTGCTCCTCACAGGGGTGTCAGGCGTCTTCTTCAACCTGAATCCGCTCATGAAGTTTGACGGCTATTTCGCCCTCAGCCAGTATCTGGAGATCGACAACCTGCGCGAGGACTCGCTCGAATACCTGAAGGTGTGGGTACAGCGAGTACTCCTGCGCCGGGATGTCGATCCAGCCGCGGTGGGCCGACGCAAGCGCAGGATCTTTCTCTCTTTTGGCATGGCGTCCTTCCTTTATAGCACCTTGATCCTTTTCGGTGTGGCGCTTTTCGCGAAGGAGGTGTTTGCGCAGAAGTTTGGTATCCTGGGCTACCCTCTAGCCGCCGGCGTGATCTACCTGATGCTCAGGAAGTGGCTGCAACCGCGCTTTCCAGCTATCCGGGCTTCAATGCGAGAGGCGAAGGAGAAGTTTATGGCATGGAAGTTGACACGACTGCAGAAGTATGGCGGGCTGGCGACTGTCGCGCTTGTTGCCGTCGCGCCTGCGGCCACGGAGGTGAGAACGGACTTCGTCCTGGAGCCGTCGGTCCGGGCCGAAGTCCGCTCGCCTGTCGAAGGATGGATCAGGGAGGTGCGAGCGCGCGAAGGCCAAGGGGTAGAAGCCGGCGCCGTGCTCGCTGTTCTGAGTAATCCCGAGCTCCAAACCCGAGTTTCCATCCTTGAGCAGGACCTGGCTATGAGCGAGCAGGCGTTCCTAGCCGCACAGGGTCACGGCGACCTGGGGGAGGCCGGGAAAAGGGCCCGCGACGTCCAGCGGTTGCAAGCAGAGCTGGCTACAGACCGGGAGAGAGTCGCCGGGCTCGTCCTGCGCGCGCCGCACTCTGGCGTCATCACGACGCCGCAGGTCGAGCAGCGCATAGGGGAATATCTTGCGAAGGGGGCGGATCTTGCCACACTCGTGGATCAGCGCAAGGTCAGGGCGCGGGTGCTGGTGCGCGACTGGGAACTAGAGGACGTGCGGGAGGGAGCGCGTGTCGAACTGGTGACGCGCGCCCACCCCTTCCGCACTTTCTCCGGGACGGTCCAGCAGATTATGCCTATGGCCGCCGCGGACCGCCCTATCGAGGGGCCGAAAGAGCTCGAACGCAATGGACAGCAGTTGACCAACTACTTCGCCGTAGTGCTTGAGATTCCGAACCCCAGTGGCGTGCTGCGCGAAGGTATGACAGGAACCGCCAAGATTAGCGGCAGGCGTTATCCCCTCGCTTGGCGTGCGGGGCGAAGCGTGTGGCGCTGGTTGAGGTCGCAAGTATGGTGATGGCCGCTTTGCCCGCCGTCACCGCTCTGGCTCTGAGGTGACGGCCCGCTGGAGGGCGACCCGTTGTAACGGTGTCGCCTTGAGTTTGATTCCGGCGAGTTTGTTCGCCTCTTTCGACTTCTTCTCCGATTTGCCTTTCTTGGGTTTCATTGTGAACCATCCATCACGATGGTACTACAGTCGTTTATGCTAGGGACGGGATCAGCGCCGGGCTTCGCAACTGCTCCCGAACCTGCGACATGAAGCGCCGCCAAGTTCCCTGTGCTCGGTCATTCGAGCGCGGGCGGGTTGGCGTCGCGGGACCGCGCGGAGCGGGCGCGATCTCACCCTGCAGTTCGATCATGGCGGCCATCTGCTGCCCTGTCACTTCCTGCCGCACCCCCTCCAAGCGCTTGTAAGCCTTCATGAGATAAGCGAAATACTGTTCGATGGAATAGCCTTCCTCGGGTCCGCTATCCACCAGGCTATTCCATCGCCTGACCACAGCGCGCTGGATGGCCCGCTCCAGCTCCATGCGCAGCAAGCTGAGCCGCCACGGGGCCAAGTCGACGTTTTCCGTGCTCCAAGTCCTCTTGGGGCAGACCCGCCCTTTCTCGCGCCACACCACCTCGCCACCTTGTAGTTGCGCTGGGAAAACCTGGCAGACTTGCGGTCGGAGGCTGTAAATGCCACACAGCCCCGTGCCGCCGCGAAGTTTGACGAGAAAGATGCAGGGCTTCTGCTTGCGTCGTGAGCGCCCCTTGTTCAAGCCCAAGGTAAATGTAGCCCCCGTGCGCTGAAGCTTAAACCCCTCATTCGTTGGCTTCCTCTCCGGCCAAAACACAAGGAACTGCTCCATGCCGATCTTCAAGGTGGACGCAATGGTGTAAGCATCGTAGCCCGTCACCGCCACAGCATAGTAATAGCAGCATCGGCCCTCACAGTCCGGACAGGGACCTGCAGTTGAGCAAGGCATATAAGCAGACTCCGTTCCTGTGTCCCGAGCCCTAGCAAGGTCCGCCCCTTGCGAGCCCCACAGTCATCGCGCGGGGCTTTAGTTTAGCAGCCTGTTAAAAAATGCTATTCAAGGCCTCGGAAGGGCGGGGCTCCCAGGCCCGCCGTCCCAAAACCCTGACCGCAAATTGTCGAAAATGTTGGCGGCGCGCTTTGCGGCGGGGCTGAAGCTCCGCCCTTTCGGAGCGCGCCCTGCAAAGCGCCCGCAGTCGCACCGAACAGGGCGCTCGCGAACCCCGACAAGGATCGAAGGGCAACTCAAGCCTCTTAGGCCTGTCGACGCGCGCTCGTATCGCCATCACCAGTAAGGGGTGCGGGCGTAGCGCGTTGCAGTGCCAACTTGGGAAGCTGGCTGCCGGTCAGCTTGTTGCCCTTGCGCTCCGTCTTGGTCGCTTTCTTCGGTTTCATGTTGATCTTCCCTTAGCATGGCAGGTGCTTTTT
>DATJKY010000583.1:0-2667 GCA_035490955.1 Terriglobia bacterium
GTATCGCCATTCTGCGGCGTTGGACTCGTTCGATACAGAATGGCAAGGTCAACACTCCCATCCTCCAGCCATGTCTCCAGCTGCGACCCCTGTCCTTCGCGGACCGCAAGCTGGATCAGTGGATAACGACCCTTGAGCCGCTTGTACAATGTGCTCACTAGCGGATGTGCCGTTGAGGGGAGACTGCCAATTCTCACTTTGCCGATCGGCGTTCTGGCGGAAGTGCGCACGTCGTTTTCCAGCTGGTCGGTACTGGCCATCCACACCCGCACCTTCGGCGCTATCCGTTGTCCCAGCTCAGTTAGTACGACACCACGGCCGGTGCGCTGGAATAGCCGGCCTCCGCACTCCTGCTCGAGCTCGCTGATCTGACGGCTGATGTGCGGTTGGCTGGTGCCATAAGCGAGGGCCACCTTGCTGAGGCTCCCGTGCTCGGCGGCGTCCAGGAACAACTTCCAACCGGCGTAGTCCATTCGCGCCCTCCACCTATGTCCAATTACTTATATCTGAAATGCCCGTTCTGAGTCTTCAGATATGGGTGGCAAAAGGCGTAGCGTCCGCTTCCATTGATCCAAAGGAGAAACGCACATGGAAGCCCTTGATCTAAGAGGTCTCGTTCCTGCCCCTGTTACCCCCTTCACCCGCGACGGCGAGGTCGACCACGCCGCGATCCAGCGACTTGGCTCCTGGCTAGGAACCTTCAAGGAAGTCAAAGGCCTGGTCGTTCTCGGTCATGCCGGGGAAGGCACATTTCTCACGGCCGACGAGCAGGTAGCAGTCATCGAAAGCTTTGTGAAATCAGTCAACGGAAAAATTCCCGTCATCGCGGGGATCACGCTGGAAGGCACCAAGGTTGCCGCGCTGGAAGCAAAGCGGGCTGTGAAAGCCGGCGCCGAGGCTGGGTTAGTTTACCCGTCTCACGGCTGGCTCCGCTTCGGCTATCAGGAGGGTGCGCCGCAAGACCGCTATCGCGCAATCTACCAGGAAAGCGGCCTACCGCTGATTCTCTTCCAGTATCCTGACGCGACGAAAGCAACTTACAATCTCGAGACTCAACTCGAAATCTCGGCGCTGCCGGGTGTGTTCGCTATGAAGAACGGCGTCCGCAATATGCGCCGGTGGGACACCGAGATCCCGGTTGTCCGTCGTGAACGTCCCAATCTGCAGATTCTCACCTGCCATGACGAGTATCTGCTCCACACGATGTTCGATGTGGACGGCGCCTTGGTCGGATACGGCGGTCTCGCGCCTGAGCCCCTGATCGAGATGATCGCCGCTGGCAAGGCAAAAGACTACGCGAAGGCACGAGCGATCCACGACCGCCTACTCCCTGTGACTCGCACCGTCTATCATCGCGGCTCTCACATGGAAGGCTCGGTCGCGCTCAAGCATGGCCTTGTCGCCCGCGGGATCCTTGAGCACGCGACCGTTCGATCGCCACTGTTGCCCCTCGAGCCCGGCGCCGATGTGGAGATCACGGACGCACTGCGCTCGGCCGGTCTCTTGTCGACGCGTGAAGCCCGCGCGGCATAGCCAAAGCCTTGGGAGGAAACCGGCGGAGCGAAAATACCGCTCCGCCGTAATAAAGCAGGATCGGGATTCCGCCCTGTTGTCATAAATCCGGGAGGAAATCATGTCTGCACTCGCTGCGGATAGCGCCTTATTGCACACGGCTGCCGGCACTTCGTTTCATGTTGCGGGGAATGCCGAAGTGGTTGCGCGGCTCGAGCGCTTGCCGGTCACAGCCAGGTTGATGCTCCTGCGCGTGATCGTGGGGGTCGCAACGTTTTTCGATGGCTACACCGTCTTGGCGATCGCGTTTGCAATGCCGCAACTCGTTACGGAGTGGAAACTCATGCCGACCGAGGTCGGTTTGATCATCTCCGCCGGGTATGTCGGCCAGCTATTCGGAGCAGTCATCTTCGGATCGCTTGCAGAAAGGATCGGCCGGCTGAGGACCCTCTTCATCACCATTGTGCTGTTTACGTCGATGGACTTCGCTTGCCTGTTCGCCTGGAGCGGCATGTCGATGATGGCCTTCCGTTTCCTTCAGGGGGTCGGCACGGGTGGGGAGGTGCCGGTCGCCAGCGCCTACATCAATGAGTTTATTGGCGCCGAAAAGCGCGGACGCTTCTTCCTGCTCTACGAGGTCATCTTTCCAATCGGCCTGATGTTCGCAGGCATGGCGGGTTACTTCCTGGTCCCGATCTACGGTTGGAAGGCGATGTTTATCGTCGGCCTCATTCCGTCGGTGCTGACCATTCCGCTGCGCTGGTTCATGCCCGAGTCGCCGCGCTGGCTGGCATCCAAGGGCCGTATCGCGGAGGCGAATGCTGTCGTGAAGCTCCTTGAGGACAGCGCGACGAAGCGAGGCGTTGTCCTGCAGGACCCTGTGGTGCGCCCGGTCGACTCTAAAGCAACAGCCCGCTCCGACTGGCGTGAGCTTTTCAAAAGCATTTATCTGAAGCGGACGCTCATGATTTGGGGCTTGTGGGTGTGCGTTTACATGATCAACAACGGTTTGGTGACGTGGTTGCCGACATTGTACACGCAAGTCTTTCATCTGCCGCTGCAGACGAGCTTGGCTTATGGTTGGATCACGTCCAGCGTTGGGGTGATCGCGTCCATCGCGTGTGCCCTTTTGATCGATAAGGTCGGCCGAAAGCG
>DATJKY010000584.1:0-2753 GCA_035490955.1 Terriglobia bacterium
GTCATGGATGTCTTTGTGCAGCATCAATCGGCTGCCCGCCGAGCACACCTCACCCTTGTTGGCGTAAATAGCCCAGAACGCGGCAGGGAGAGCAGCATCAAGATTCGCATCGGGGAAGATGATGTTCGGCGACTTGCCGCCGAGCTCCAGCGACAGGCGCTTCAGGTTGCTCTCTCCGGACGCCTTCAGCAGCGCCCGAGCGCTCCGGATGCTGCCCGTGAAGGCAATCTTATCGACATCCATGTGCCGGCCCAGCGCCTCCCCCGCTTCCGGGCCATAGCCAGTTACCACATTCATCACGCCGTCCGGTACTCCGGCCTCTCGGCATAACTCCGCCAGCCACAGCGTGGTGAGCGGGGTCAGCTCCGACGGCTTGACGACGCAGGTGCAACCCGTCGCCAGCGCCGGAGCCACTTTCCAGGCCGCCAGCAACAGGGGATAGTTCCACGCTGTGATCATGCCTACCACGCCGACAGGTTCGCGCAGTGTGTAGTTGAGGTAGGGGCCATCTACGGGGATGACCTCACCGTGAATGTTCCGCGCCCACCCCGCGTAGTAGTAGAAGATATCGGCAGCGGGTTTCATGTCTCCCGACCGCGCGCCCTTCAAGGTCTTCCCGGTATTCAGAGATTCCAACATCGCCAGCTCGTCGAGATGCTGGGTGATGAGATCACCGATTCGCCAGAGAAGTTTCGAGCGGTCGGACGCATTCATCTTCGGCCAAGGGCCGCTTTCGAAGGCGGCGCGCGCTGCCTTCACGGCCAGAGTTACGTCGGCTGCCTCGCCCCGTTCTACAGTGGTCAACAATTCGCTCGTCGCCGGATTCATGACGTCGATGGTCTTGCCTGAAATGCAATCTTGCGACTTACCGTCAATCCAAAGCCGCCCCGGCTTGATGGCTTGCTGCACTGAGCTAGCTTCCATTTCAAACCCTCCGTCTCAACCAACGTGTCATCTGAGCTTCAGCCGCCATCATAACTGACGAACCCCGGGCCCTGCCATCAAGGATTCGGGTGCGACACACACACCTGCGCAAGCTCGCCGCCTGGCGAACCTTGGCCATTCTTCGGCTAGCCTATCGCGCCGTTAGACGGAAACCAGAATCAGGCAGACGACACGTCAGTGGCTATGAGAAAGTGCCACCTCGGAAGTGCGAAACAGCGTGCTATCCGCAACACCCGCAACAGCAGAAGCAGGCAGGTTGGGGCCATCTTCTTAGATTGTGACGTTAACGCTTTCATCAGTCGTCGAGCCTGTCGCTGGGACGCTGATGACGCCGATCGTTTGACTGCTGATGCGCGGATTGAACACGGTTGTCACTGCCGGGGACGTCCCATTTGCCGGCACTGTAACTGATTCATACACGGCGACAGCATACCCGAGGGAAACCGTGTCAGTGCTTGCGTTCAGTAGGACCCAAGAATAGGGTATGGTCACTTTACAAGTTGCCTTGCCGCCGCTGCGCGACGCAACTGCTTCACCCGACTCGCTCACCGTATTGCCGATTACGCCGGTTTTGGGGTTAATATCAAAGACTGCGGCGCTGGCTTGGCATCCGATCAGAGTGGACGTGGGGATTGATGAAGAAATCGTGATCGTGAAAGTGATGACGAACTTGCCGGTGGTGGGTGTTGTAGCTGCCAGTTCTTCCTCATTCTCGACAGACCTTTGAGGCATAGGCGTGAACGCACCGGTTTGTGGGTCGAGATATCCGGGGACGCCGTGCGGAGCGGGCGGCTTGGCCTGCTGGCTCTGCTGGCTCCGGGCAGGCTGGGTGAGTCCGACCAAGCACGCGCAAACTAAGACCTCCGACCGTGTGAGCGAAGCGAGATGATTCTCGAGGTTCTCATGTTGACTCCTTTTCGGGTGCTCTATATTTGACTTCTCGGCGGGGAGGTAATTTACACCTGACCGACCCCAGTCTACAAACACTTAATCAGTTACTAGCTGCCAGTGTCGGCGGCGGATGAGAAAACTAACTGCGGGACACAGTTCCGCGGACGATCGTCGTTTTTTCTCAAGAAGCAAGTTGAGCCTCACCTGGACCAGGAGTAGCATCTAAAGTTGGGGACCCGCTTGTTGCGAGCGGTGTACCGTTCGGAAGAACGCTTAATGGTCAAGAAGATTGCTCTCCTTCCACTGGTACTGAGCGCGCTAGGGATCGCGACGTGTGCAGCTTGGGCGGACCAGAAACTCTACCTGAGAGACGGGTCATATCAACTTGTTTCTCGTTATGAGGTGCACGGTGACCGGGTGCGCTACTACAGCGTGGAGGGCTCGCAGTGGGAAGAGATCCCGACTTCACTGGTGGACTTTGAGGCTACGGAGCGCGCCAGGAAGGAAGAAACCACCCAGCAGCAGAAGGAACTGGAGGATGCGAAGCGCATTGACAAGGAGCGTTTTGAGCGTCAGGCTGCAGACGCCGGTTTCGAGGTGACGCCGGGCATCCACTTACCTAAAGAGGAAGGCGTGTTCGCCTTCGACGGCACGCGAGTAATCCGCATGGTCGAGTCTTCGGCGGAGCTGGTAACGGACAAGAAGCGCGCCGTCCTGACCAAGGCCCTGCCCGCCCCCATCTTGAAGAGCCGCAGCTTGGCCGTCCTCGACGGCGGCAAGGCTGCCGTGCGGATTCTTGTTGGGCAACCCACCTTCTTCGTGCAGCTCCCGGGCGGTGCCGGCGCTCGAGTGGAACTAATGGCCGTGAAACCCGCCAAGGAGGTTCGAGTGCTTGAGAGAGTCGAGCAAAGCGCGGG
>DATJKY010000585.1:0-6242 GCA_035490955.1 Terriglobia bacterium
AGCTTACCGTGGATATTGCGGACGATCCCTCCCAGATAAGCGAGCAAGTCCGTGCGGAGGTGGGGTGGGAGGAGTGGCTGGCGGTCCTTGGTGGAAAAGATGACAGGGGTGAGCAGGTTGGCAAAGGTGTGAGCCATCGTCGGTCGCCCCACCGGGGCAGGCATCATCTTAACCCAACACTTCGTCCCCACACGGCTCACGCCGTGGGCTATTCTCTATCGGCCCTCCGGGCCTGAGAGGTCATCTACCAGGACCGTCAAATGTAGAAACTCCAGGGAAGGCCGAAGGCCTTCCGCACAGCGGGCGGCAAAGCCGCTTTGCCTGAACCGACGTTTTCACACAGGCTCAATAGCCCCTAACCATTCGCCCCTCGGCACTAGTCACAACCTTAGGCGGCCATCTATCTAGACTTGAAACGTGCCGCGGCCCTTCCGCCTGCGTATGACATACGCATAACAATATATGATAGTGTGGGGGTTGCACGGAAAGGAGCAAGGGATGTCTTTCCGCCATCGGTGGTCGGTTGTTGTGACGGTGTTGCTGCTCGCGGGCGGCCCTCGGCTGCAGGCGGAGGGCGAGACCCGTGATCCCAAGGCCGTTGAGGTGACTCGCGCCATGATGAAGGCTATGGGCGGCGAGGACGCCTGGAACGCCGCGCATTTCGTGCGTTTTGATTTCAAGGTGAAGGCGGGTGGCAAGCTGGTGGAGGATAACGCCCACCTCTGGGACCGCAAGGATGGGCGCTATCACTTCGAACACGCCACACAGGACGGAAAGCGCCAGGTGATTCTTTTCAGGATCGCCGACTATGAGCGGAACAAACAGGGCCAAGCCTATCTTGATGGGAAGAAGCTCGAGGGTGACGCCGCCCGCAAAGCCGTGGACGACGCCTACGGTTCCTATATCAACGACTCGTGGTGGCTCTGCATGCCGTGGAAGTGGTTCGCCACCGGCGTTAGCCTGAAATACCTGGGCCCTCAGAAGCACGCTGGCGAAACCGCCGACGTGGTCGAGCTTACTTTCGGCCACGTGGGGCTCACACCCGGTGACATGTATCACGCTTTCGTATCTCAGAAGTCGCATCTGATGGACTACTGGGAATACACGCTACAAAGTAAGGAGAAGGGCGCCTGGGATTGGCAGTACGGCGACTACAAGGGCGTAAAGCTGGCCAGCAACCACGCCAGCAGCGACCACAAGGCGACCATCAATATGGGCAACGTGCGCATCTTGGATGCCGTGCAGGATGCCGTCTTCACCGATCCGTCCCAAAGCCTGGCAGGACTGAAGTAAGGCTGCGGAAAAAGTCCGTGCAGCGGTGCCGCAGCGCCGGCTTCTCCCGAGACCCCGTCGGGACGGGGCAGTCGCCAACTGCTTTGAACTGGACGGAGGCCCGCAAGATACATCGAGGGTTGTGCCGATGAAACCCTACGGCCGTAGACTGCTCGGGACGCTAGCCGTCGCGGCGGCCCTAACCCCGACGTTGTCATTCCGAGCGGAGCGGGGGATCCGCTTTTGGTTGCTTTCAACAAAAGAAAGCATATGCTTCGCTGCGCTCAGCATGAAAGGGGCCCCCTTTCAGCAGCCTGCTCAGCCTCAGAAAGGCTCGACAGAGGCGTCCACGGGTGGCGCGATGGACATGGGGAACATGCAGCACGACCACAGCATGCCCATGCCCGGGAGCGCTCCGGCACGGCCCGAGTCGGACAAGGAGTGGTCAGAGTTCAACCACCGCGGCGCCGGCTGGTTCATCTTCCTCTGGGGGCTCACGGCCTTGATCGCCGGACTGCAATGGCCGCGGCGCACCTGGCTGCGGTTTGTGCCGCCCTTGACGCTTTTGGGGCTGGTGGAGTTCCTCTTTTTGCGCAACGACCCGGAAGCCTGGCCGATCGGCCCGATCGGGTTCTGGGCCAGTCTCAAAGACCCGGAGGTGTATCAGCACCGCGTTTTCGTGCTTCTAATCATTGCGATCGCCGTCGTTGAATTGCTTCGCGCGGCGGACCGCCTCCCGCCGCTCCTCGAAAAGTTTGGCCTTCCCGGTCTCGCACTATTTGGCGGCGTCTACCTTTTCTTCCACAAGCACGGCGGCGCGGGGATGAAGCAGATGATGTCTGATCCGGCCATAGCCTCGAGCCCGGCCATGCAGAGCATGATGGCCTCTATGAATTTGATCAAACACGAGCACCTGTGGTTCTCGACTTTGGGCTTCGGGCTTGCGGCCGCCAAACTGTTCGCGGATAGTGGGCGGCTTAAGGGTCGCCTGGGCGCCACGCTCTGGTCGGTCTTTGCAATCATCCTAGGGATCTACATGATGGGCTATACGGAATAGCCTTTAGTATCAATCAAGGTCCACCGCCCTCGCCCTCTTTTGGGGGAGAGGGTGATCCCGCCATTCGGGATCGGGTGAGGGTTCACCGGGACATTCTCGAAGCACTTCTTGGACCGCCACTCCCTTCGAAATATTTTGGAACTCTCCCCCGAAAACGAAGAATTAGTAGTTGTAGAGCGCGAGCAGATCGTTCGCCAAGTGCTGATGGCCGACCCGACCGAGACCCGTGACCACGATCTGCTGCGGCGCATGCAGGAGGGCGACGAAGACGCTTTCCTTCAGCTCTACCGGCACCGGCAGGCTGCCATCTACCGCTTTGCCTTGCACATGAGCGGTTCGCAGCAAGTGGCGGAAGATGTGACACAGGACGTTTTCCTAGCGCTCGTGCGGCGAGCCGAGAAGATTTGAGCCGCAGCGGGGCTCATTGGCTGCGTACTTGTACGGCATCGCTCGCAACCGCGTCCTGCACCATCTCAAGCAGGGGAGTCTTCACGTGCCGCTAACCAGTGGGAAGGCTGACGGCCGCGTCTCCACGGAACCACCGATGCCGGCGCTGGACCCTCTGGACGATCTGACCCGGCAGGAGGACATCAAGAGTCTCCGGCAGGCCGTGCTGGCGCTCCCGGCCCTCTACCGGGAAGTGGTAGTGCTGTGCGATCTCAACGAACTGGACTATGCGCAAGCAGCCGCATCACTGGGATGCGCTGTGGGAACTGTGCGATCCAGGCTGCATCGCGCACGCAGCCTGCTGCTGAAGAAACTGCGTAGGTCGCCCGCCGGAGTTGGCGCTTTGCAGGGCTAGTTTCTGGGTTCTTGCTCGGGTGCAAAGAATACAACGCGGCGCGGCCGCGTTGTCAACCTCCGGGTGGATCACTTCCAAGGTGGATTCGATGAACTGCCGCCAATTCGACGACATCGTAGCGGAACTTGCTCGCAAAGCAGGCGCGGAGGCGGACCCGCAAGGCGCGGTTGACCATGCGTTGAGCTGCCCGCGCTGTGCAGCCCGCTTGTCCGACCAACGCAAGTTGACTGAGGCCCTGCGCGCTTTGAACGCCGCAGTATGGAACCAGCAGGCTCCCTTAAGGCTCGAGCATTCTCTTCTCCACGCGTTCCGGGCGAGACTCGATGCTTCACTGGTGGCGACTACTGTGGGGGGGGCGTCGCGTCGACGTAGCGGCCCCGTCATCTGGCGGGTGTGGCCGGTAGCAGCCGCCGCCATGCTGTTGCTGGGGCTTGTCGTGGTGTGGAAGTTGCAGCCGACTTCGCCCTCGCGATTGAGCGAGCGGGTGAGTTCGCCGCAGATCGCGAACAAGAATGTAGCGGCTCCGACGGTTGGAGATAGCGAGAACCATCCTGCGCTTGCCGTCGTGCACAAAGTCGTGTCTCGTCCTCGCCGTACCGCCACGTATGGTACCCCTTCAAAGCTGGCTGCCATTCCGGACGAGACCGCAACCACCGAAGTCACCACGCGCTTCTATCCTCTGCCCTACGGCAGCGGCCTAGGTCTGGATGAGGGCTGGGGGCTGGTGCGAGTGGAAGTGCCCCGGGCGTCGCTCGAGTCGTTGGGTCTGCCGGTTAGTGCGGCTTCAGCAAACAGTGAAATGCTCACGGCGGACGTTGTTGTAGGGCAGGACGGGTTGGCTCGCGGAATCCGCTTTGTGCAGTAGCGCCGACCTCGCATGCGGGGTCGACAGGTGCCGGGCCGGAGTCAGGATGAAAGGCGCCCACGCGTCCCTTTCTGACTTCTGCTCCTGATTCCGATCAAAACCCAACTTGGATGTAGGGGTACGGCTTGCCGTACCCTCGAGTTTCTACATTTGGATTCACAGCGCGACCGCAATTGATAACGGCCCTCTCCGAGGGAAGAGGGTACGGCGGAGCCGGGGGTGAGGGGCTGTTTTCTTGGTGCAAAATCAGCGAATCGTTCACCCATCTTGCATCTTTCGCCGTCAGACCAAACGTACAAACCCTAGGGGTACGGCAAGCCGTACCCGTACATCCATTTCGATAGGAGGAACTCTATATGAAGAAAAGCAAGCTCTTGAAGGGAATCGTGTTCGGCGCGTTAGGACTGGCGGTGGGAGGCATTCTCCCGGCTGCTCAGGAGCCGCTGCCACCCGCAGCACCGGATGGCTCGAAGAACGTCATGGTGGGGAAGAATTTTGCCATAAAAATCTTCGATGGCGGTATGGAGTTCAACGACAAGCTTGTGACGGGAGCTCCGTTCTCGGCCCAGGCCACCACGGTGACGGACCAGACGTTGGCCGACGGCAACCATATTCATCACCAGAATAACGCCGCCCTTTATCGCGACAGCCAAGGGCGCACCCGCCGTGAGACCACATTGGAGGGCCTCGGTCCTTGGTCGGCAACGGAGGCCGAGTCGAAGCCGGTGGTCATGATCAATGATCCGGTAGCCGGCGTCCACTATATGCTGCATCCCGACGAGCATACGGCGATGCAGATGCCGCTTCCGAAACTGCAAGGGACTCTCCCTGCTAAGGCTGCAGGCGGCAAAGCAGCGGCGGAGGACAGAGTGTTCGCAGTTCGGATGCCTCCACCGCCTCCTGACGCTCCTGGAAGAGATTTCCACATCTTCTATCAGCACTTTGATCGAGAAGAGCAGAGCGGCCAGACCGAGTCGCTGGGGACGCAGGTGATCGAGGGTGTCAAGGCGGAGGGCACGCGGATTACCTCCACCATCCCGGCCGGCACCATCGGTAACGACCAGCCTATCCAGGTCGTCACCGAGCGCTGGTATTCGACGGAGCTACAAATGGTGGTCATGAGCAAGAGGAGTGACCCGCGCGTGGGCGAGACGACTTTCCAGCTCACCAACATCAGCCGTGCGGAGCCAGCAGCCACGCTCTTCCAGGTGCCGCCGGACTACACATTGGAGAAGGCCCCGCCACCGAACATCGTCGTCCGGCAGTCGGCGAGCGAAAGCAAACCGTGAGTTTGCCGCTCCTTCGCCGGAGAAGGCTCCGTTGTCACTGACCACAGAGTCCGTGGATCTCCATGGAGAGTTGTACAATGAGTTTGCCCGTTCCCTTGGCGAACGGCGGGGCTCTCATCTCACCCGGCGCGGGCCATCCTCAAAGGGAGCGGGCAAAAGGAACGAAGGAAGAATGCCGAGACGAAACAGCAGTAACGGGCGGCTCGAAGAGGCTATCGCCACCCTGATTAGCAATCAGGCGAGCTTCCAAGCGAACTTTATGGCGCTCTCGGCGCGGACGGATGAGCGCTTCGCGCGCATCGAAAACGAGCTTGCCGAGATTCAGAGCAATTCTGCGGCGACAAGAAGCGATTCTCCAATCACTACCGGAGGCCATCCGGCAGAAAACCGGCTTCGAGGTCAAGCCGTGAGCGCGGGCCCGACACCCTGCCGCGAGCGTGAACAGCCCCTGAAACAGCCACCGAAACGTGATAGACTCCCGTAAGTTATTGAGCGAAAGTGGCGGAACTGGCAGACGCGCCAGACTTAGGATCTGGTCCCGATAAGGGGTGTGGGTTCGAGTCCCACCTTTCGCACCAACACTTTAGCCGTGGTTCTCGTTATTCCCCGGCTTCTTTTGGGCAACTTGTGAGCAGATTTGGGCAGCGAGTTTCTCAGTGGCTGCCCGTAGTGTCCAAAAACCCGATCTTTCTGAGAACAGAATCGGTTACGGCACCGGCTCGGCGCTGATTGGCGCGTCCCTCACAGTTCATCCCGAGGTGCTACGATGCCACAATGCGTCTGGCACTTGATCCGTTTCGGTTTCTACTGATTTCGCTTGCTGGCTGGATGAACCAACGGCAGCAGGATGCCCTCGATTACCTTCAGGAAGAGAACCGGGTCCTGCGTGAACAACTCGGAGGCAAGCGGCTGCGCTTGAGCGACGACCAGCGCCTGCGCTTGGCGGTCAGAGCCAAG
>DATJKY010000586.1:0-22049 GCA_035490955.1 Terriglobia bacterium
CCCCGACATGCAGCCACCCGACACCATGGACGTCTCAATGCTTCAGCCGGAAAAGATACTGTTCACCTGGAATTCGATGTTCGGGAACCGGCGCTACGGCGAAGGAGACGATCTGCTACTCGGCAACAAGGGAACAATCCACCGCGACGAGAACCAGTGCGTGAGCTACCTGCCCGAGAAGAATCGGAAGGAGGCCACGCACCCCAGCTCCCCGACCTCAGACACGAGCCTGACGGATCTGCACATGCAGAACTTTTTCGACTGTGTTCGCAGCCGGCGCGAGCCGAACTGTCCTTTTGAAATTGGGTTCCGATCCGCGATCGCATGCCAGATGGCCGTGGCGTCTTATCGTGAGGGCCGCACGGTCCACTGGGACGCCGAACGCAACGCCATTGTATAGCCATCTACTTCTTCCTGTTGCTGGTCGAACCGTTGTCAAGGTGACAGCGCTCGCGGAGGGGATGGGTCTGCACCACTTCGAAGGCATCGGCAACCGCCGCTCTGATGAGTGCCAAATCTCGCGATGTCGGTGCCGCAGCATCACTCGGCCTGCCGTCGTGGAGAAGCGTCAAAGGGGCAGCAAGTTTCCGCATCGATCGAACACTATTTCCCGGGCCGTAGCGAGCGGTTCGATCTGCGGCCTTTGGCTGAAGTCGCTCGAGTAGACCTCGGAAACTTCCACCTTCTCGAGCGAGAGCGTATCGACGATACGCACAACGCGGGCTTCGGCGGTTGAGGCCAAGCAGGCGGAGACCAGTGCCTGCGCGATGGCTTCGCGGTCGGTGTCGAAATACATGGGAGTTTTGGCGAGGTGCAGGCTTAGCGCCGTCAGCGCGTTGATCGAGGTAACCTCGCGATCCATCGCCTCGACCAACCGGCGCGTGGTGAAGTCGGCGAGGCCAATGCCGATCGCGTTGCCGTGCGACTCGGGCGTGAGTTCACGAACGAAGACCCTTCGGATCACGGGTAAGCCGAGTGCCGCCGCCCCCTGCTCACTAAAGAGTGTCGAGTAGCCGTGCACGCGCCGCCCGATAATGTTCGGATCCATGCCCGTCCCGCTGATGTTTTTGCCCATGCGATCGACAATCAGCAGGTCAATTGCGTCGAATGGCAGCCGGGGCATCAGCGCCCTCGCTTCGAGGTAAAGTTCTTCTTCCCCCGCCTCGATCTCAGCGGGCCCGAGGACCTGGATCTTCACTGTCTCGTGGCCTGGACCTTCGAGGATCGCAATACCCGCCAGCACCGGTGCTCGCTCGAGGATGCGGCGCGCGACGGTGCGGATCACGTGCTCGTAGCCCAGGCTCATTGCTGCCGCATGGACGGTGCTCGCTCCCGTGTGCTTGCCGAGACCGATCGACGTCATCTTCAAAATACCGCTGCCGATGCGGGCGGAAAAGTCCGTGTGTGGTTTCACGCGGTTAATCACCACAATGCCGTCCGCGGCGAGCGCCTCAGCACTGAAGTAAACCTCCACGCCGTCACCTGTCCGGCCAAGCCGTTCGACCTCCATTGACGCGCGTACGGGCACGCCCAGCGCCGCCTCGCTGACGCCGTAGCCGGCCAGGATTTCCGCCTGGCCTTTGGGTGTCGCTCCACCATGACTGCCCATCGCCGGCACGATGAAGGGTTTTGCGCCTCGCTCGCGAAGCCACTCGACCACTAGCGCCACGATCCGCCGCAGGGCGGTGATTCCCCGGCTCCCCACAGCCACGGCAATGCGGCTGCCCGGTGCCACTCGGGAATCGCTAAGCTTTGACTCGAGCTGCGATTCGATGGTCAGACACAAATCCAACGATGGAGTTAGAGCAAAACGCTGGTGAACAGGAATAAGGCGGGGCAAGGAAATTGGCATCGTCAGATCATCCGGCAGAAGCCGCTGGATCGATTACATGACGGAAGGCTTCTTCAGGTCCTTCCAACCCAGCAGAATGATGTGATTCTCTTCCAGAGCCTTCTTGAACTCCGGGCTGGTAATGGCATTGAAGTCGCGCTGGCGCCAGGCGGCACCGTAATCCGGATGGTCCACGGTAACGGCTTCGAGCTCGGAGTCATCGTGCCCCAGATGAACGATCATCTCATGAAGTCCGGGCTTGAGCGACCGAAGCGCCTTCACATAAGACTCCGTCCACTCGTCAGGCGGTACGCGCGGGTCAAATATCACCAACGAGTCGAGCACGATGTCTTTGTCAGAAAGCAAAGAAAGCAATTTGCTGCGATCGTCGCTCACCCGCACGGCCAGAAAGGGCAGCTTGTAGTCGTGCGCAACCTTCACGTACACCCTGAACAGGTCCGGGTTGAGAAACAGCGAGCCCATGTGACTATCGAGGTGCGTAGGATGGATACCCAGCTTCATGGCTTGCTCAACCTGGGCGCGAATCTCACGTTCCACTTCGTCCGCTTTGGCGTGCGTTTGAAAACCCTCTTCTTCGCCGAAGAGGTAACCATCGGGAGAGAGCAGGCTGGGCACCTGGTCCTTGGGAGCCACCGGGCCCCAGCGGTAGGTCTTCCATTCGCTGTTGAGCGTGAGGTGAAGGCCCACATCGGCGTCGGGATGCGACTTGGCATACTCGGCGACTTCTGTCAGCCAGGGGCAGGGGACCATGACGCTCGCCGAGCTGACGGCCTTCTGGTCGAGTGCGGCGAAGCTCGCCGTGTCCACCGAGTGAGCCACCGCCAAATCATCAGCGTGGATGATGAGCAGCTTCGAATCGGTGGGATAGCCCAGACGAGCGGCGATCGTGCTCGTCTGCGCGCTAAGGCCGGTGCAGGCAAGCAGAATGCTCGCCAGCGCGAACAAAAAGCAGAGCCGGACTTTCGCTGTACGGCAGCGTGACGTAGTCTGAACGCAGGAACTCATAGAAAAGCTCTCTCCTCGGAAGACTGGCTGTTACTGATCCTTCGCAAGTTCTAAAGCCTCCGCCGGAGTGACGGCCTTCAGGTGCAAATCAGCTGCCTGTGAGTTAATGGCGTTGAGGACGAGCCTTGGTGAGTCGGCGAGATACTTGCAATGTTCGTCGATCTGGGCCCGCTTTGCTTGAGGGACATCCGGCGGATACTGCGGTTTCGCCACAAGGAGCCGGAAATTATCGAGGAGTCCAAAAACCAGGGACGAGTCTTCAATTCTGAGCTCGAGCCCCGTTTGGACGGGGAGGCCGCCCTTAACGAGAATCCCTTCCAAGCCCTTTTGCCGAGACCCTCCTTTCTCGAGGTCCCACGAAATTTCTCCATAGTCCGTGCGCAGATTGCCGGTATGCGTACGGAGGCTGTTGTCCTGAATGAGGACGGCAACATCGAGACTGAGGCCGATCGCATATGCATGAGGGGACTGCGGCACAAGTGTGCCCGAAAAGCCTATCTCGATTGCCTGCGATCCTTGGCGGAGCACATCATGGAACTCTCCAAGGTCAATGACGTCGGCGCCTGGCACGAGATAGGGCTGGTCGGCCGAAGGCGGTTGTCGCTGAGCAGGCTGAAGAAAAACTGGAGTTTGACCTCGAGAGACCGCCTGTCTGAGCGCTAGCACTGCCTGAAAGATACTGGACTTTCCGCTGTTATTGGGGCCGATGAAGACCGTGACGGGAGGCGTATCAATCTTCGTGTCTTCATGCAGCTTGAAGTTTCTCAGGCGGACGCTATTCAGCATGCCCGGATTATACCTTATTCGTTCCCTCGGGTGGCTAGACTGCGACTAGGGGAGAAACAACTCTGTCGACGCGGAGACCCGCGGATATGCCAAGTGCGGCCTATTCCTTTCCGAGCGTTACCAGGTTGAGCGAACCCTGCCGGTAGCCCTCGAGGTCCAGCGTCACGTAGGTAAAGCCGAGTGGCTTGAAGATCTCCACAAACTTCCGAGCCATCTCTGGAGTGAGGGCGCGGGCTAATTCCTCAGGAGCGATCTCCAAGCGCACCAACTTCTCGTGATAGCGCACGCGGAAGTGCCGGAACCCGAGCGCGCGCACGGCTTCCTCGCCCTTTTCCACGGTCGCCAGCCGCTCCGGCGTTACCTCAATGCCGTAGGCGATGCGCGATGAGAGGCAGGCGGAAGCGGGGCGATCCCACACGGGCAGGCCTGCGCGGCGTGCGAGTTCGCGGATGTCGGCCTTAGTAAGCCCGGCGTCGACGAGCGGCGTCAGCACCTGGTGTTCGCGGGCGGCGCGCTGGCCGGGGCGCCAATCGCCCAGGTCGTCCACATTGACGCCGTATGCGACCGCCGCATACCCACGTTGCTCGACTAGCTCGTCGAGCTTGTTGAAGAGCTCGTCTTTGCAGAAATAGCAGCGGTCGGGATTGTTGGCTCGGTAGTTGGGGTCGGAGAGCTCGTCCGTGGTAATGAACTCATGGGGAAATTTGGCGAGCTCAACGCACCTTTCCGCCTCACGGCGGTCACGTTCAGAGTAGCTGGCAGAAAGTGCCGTCA
This sequence comes from Terriglobia bacterium, assembly GCA_035490955.1. GTDB lineage: Bacteria > Acidobacteriota > Terriglobia > UBA7540 > UBA7540 > DATJKY01. The sequence goes on from DATJKY010000586.1 coordinate 4,418, forward strand.
CTGCCAGCATGCGATCGCCGAGCGCCTTGTGAGCCGCATGCGCCAAATAGGCGGAGTCCACCCCTCCGGAGTAGGCGACCACCAATGAGGGAACTCTCCTCAGCTCATCCAGTAGCTGCAGCTCTTTCAGATCCATCTCGCCCATGCTCGAGATACTAGGATAGCCTTCGAGGGGCACTTCATCAACAAGTAAGAGCGGTGGCGAACCGGGTAGCGCAGAGTTTGCCTTTCAAACTCTGCGGTTCTTCCCTCAAGAAAGGGCGGCAGAGTTTCCAAAAGCGGAAACTCGGCGCTACCCCTCTACGCTGTTCATCAACAAATGCCGGCGACAAGTGAGCTGGATCGCGTCATTGGGTCGTTACCCTGTGCTGAACATTTCGTCGCTGCCCCAACGGCAATCGCGCTAAAATAGCCTCCCCGGACTCGGAATGGCGAATCCGACCGAGGAGCAAGTGAGTTTGCGTGGTGAGGCAAACTGCCGAGCCTGGATGATGCGAAAGAGAGGCGGGCCCTATGCAGCAAGTACTTCTGATCGGCAAACACCCCGAAATCAGCCCCACAGTCACCAGTGCGCTCGCTGAGGTTCAGTGCACGTTCGAGTGCGCGGCGGGAGATGCAGATGCCCTTCGCCGGCTCCGGAAGCAGTCCTTCGGCGTTGTGATCACCAGTCCGGAGACGACGATCGAAGAAGACCTTGCTCTGCTCGAAGAAATGCGCCGCATCCGCCCTGGCGTGAAAACGATCATCCTGGCCCCTTCCACTACTCCGGAAGACGTCATCGCAGCTCTTCGGGCGCAGGTGTTCATCTGTTTCACGCCGCCATTCGACGCGGGCGCAATCGCGGAGATGGCCTGCCGCGCAGCCACAGCCACGGATTGGCGCAGAGATATCGAGGTCCTGTCCGCGCGCCGCGATTGGGTCTCTCTGCGAGTGAACTGCCGCTTGCTCACTGCCGAGCGGTTGGTTACGTTTCTAAGCGAGCTGCGGTCCGAGTTACCGGATGCCGACCGCCAGGACTTGATGCTGGCCTTCCGGGAAATCCTGATGAACGCCATGGAGCACGGGGCGGGCTTCAACCCGGAACAGGTTGTGGAGGTGGCGGCGGTTCACACGGCGCGGACCATCGTGTTCTACGTGCGCGATCCGGGTGCTGGCTTTCGCCTCACTTCCATTCCCCACTGTGCAGCGTCCGAACCGCCGCTTGACCCAATCGCCTGTCAAGAGCTGCGTGCCAAGCAGGGCATGCGCCCCGGTGGTTATGGAATCCTGCTGGCACGCAAGGTGGTGGACGAATTGATATACAGCGAGATCGGTAACGAGGTTTTGCTGATCAAGCACCTTCCCTGATCTACGGAGTATTGCCATGCTACTTGCTGTTACACCAACGGGCGGCAACACCCAACAAGATGCAATGCACAAGAGCCCAAACTAGGGCGGTCCTTCCCCCTCCGTTTGCGCCACCAGCAGCAGCACGATGCCGATAACAGTGAACATGCGGAAGGCAGCCTCCTGGCCGTTCCAAGTCTTGGACTGCCACATCAGGAACCACTCGCCACCTATGCTGAGAAAGGCCACCAGCCACATTAACAGGCTGAGCGCGAGCCCCACAATCGCAACGCGTTTGGCGCGATGAAACGCCGCGGCGGTTGCGCGCAGCGCCTGCGCCAGCCGAAGGCCGCCCCACCAGCAAAGGATCATGGTCACGATCTCCCAAGCGATGATCGACAGGTAGAAGACGGTGAACCACGCGGGGCGGCTCAGCGCGCGCCACATAGCGTGGTTGGCGGGGAAGGTTGAGTCCATCATCAGAACATGGCGAACGAACTGCAAGTTTGAGTCATAGTCCGTCGTATTGTTGAAGATGACCAACGAATAGAAGGCGCCCACGGCGAAGACCAGGGCAATCTTGGCAGTGCGTAAAATCATGGCTTGTCCCGCGAAGAAAAGGTTTGGAAGTAGGCAGTGAGAGCAGAGAGGGTCGTATCGTCGTAGCTAGGGTTACCGGGCATCTTCGCACGGGGGTCCTTCGCTCGCGGGTTTCGCACATAGGCGCCGAAGTACTCGGGCGAGGTCGTGGCCAACGCCGAGAGAACCTCCCAGGCTACGCCTGACTTCCGCCCGCCTTCGAGGCCCATGTTATGGCAGCGGAAACAATTTTGCCGCGCGATGCCATAACCGGCCAGCACAAAACGCGCTGCGGAGTGGGCTGCCTGCGGTGCAATCACGCCGAACACCGCTTTCTCATTGCGGAATTCGAGACGCACAACCCCCCAGGGGATTTGGGGCTCCTCGGTATCCGACATTACCTTGAAGCTGGGAGTGAAGTTGGGATGCGAGATCATATACGGTCCGCGCTCCTCGCCGTCGGCGTGCTTCGACCAAGCCGGTGGCCCTTGCCCGTTCACCTTGAGCACCAGCAACGGATGGTGCTCGGCGAGATAGGCGCGCGGATAGTGGGCGCGATATTGGTCATTGCACAGCGCGACCACCAGGTCTGTCTCCGGTCGAGCGTGCAGGTAGAGGGTCAACTCTTCCAGCGGCACGCCGCTGACCTCTGTCGGGCCTTTGAAGTTGCTATCGTCCGTTACGATGTAATCCACCTGCGGCAAGGCGAGCAAATCGTCGCGGGTAACGTAGCGCGTGGTCCCTGGCAGCTCGCCCACGAGCTCGCCGCCCACCTCGAGGTCAGAGGAGGACAAGCGTGCCGCGTGCAGCATGACGATGAGATTAGCGTAATCCGCGGCCCTGGCATTCGCACCTGTGCTTCTAGCAAAATGGAATGCCATGCCCGCGGTAAGCAGAAGGCTACCTTCGGCCAGCGAGCGTCTCCAAGGTTGTCGCATGGGCTCATAGTAGCGCGTCGTTTCGAGGGAACAAGCCAAAATGTTCGCGCCTTCGGAGGTGGCGGACATGGCGACGGAACGGAAGCGCGGGGCCACGAACTGTGCATCGTCCTCCCCGAATTGCCTACGCCAGGCGGCAACTATCTTCCCGCAAAAGCGGCCGGCCACTTGGTGTATCTTGCGGGCGTCATCTCCACAACTTCTGAAGGCGTGATCACCGGAACGGTGACTCGATCGCACCGTCGAAGAAGGTTACGCTGCAGCGCGGGCCTGTGCTCTCGGGCAGTTGGCCGTTCTGCGCGGGCACCTAGATTCGCCTGACGTAATCAAAAGCATCGTGAGCGTCACTGGCTAGGGGCGATAATAGCCGAGCATGTTTTCCCCGCCGAACCCACCCACTCGGAACCGTGCCTTGGCGCCGCGACTACGTCATTGCTTGCCAACCCCTGTACCCGCCGACGTTGGGCCCTCTTTGTGGGTGCCCTCTTTGTTTCCCTTAGCTGATTTCTAGCGGCCTAAGGGCACAACAAGGGGTGCCCCTACAGCGGTCGAGCGAAGAAATAGAAATAACTGATCTCCCTCATCAAAAGAATTCGTTTCTCTTCCGGACGATGTTGAAATACCTTCGCCCTATTAAAGGGCTGCATTAGTCGAAGCCGAGACGAGGGCCGCGAAGTTCGAAAACCGATGGCCCGTGAATGGCAACTTCACCCAGGAGGAGCGCTGATGTTAAAGAGAATCGGGCCCCCCGTCTACTTCCTCGTGTCGTTCCTTTGGATGTCTGTCGTCCTGCCGCCGTCCGCGCAAGGCCAACAAACCCTCGGTAGCATCAGTGGCACGGTCACCGACAGCTCTGAAGCCATCGTGCCGGAGACAACGGTGACCCTGGTCGGAGATGAAACGAAGCTGACGCGCGTCCAGAAAACCAACGAAAGCGGAGCCTACGAATTCGTGAACCTGCCCATCGGCACTTACACGCTCACCTTCACGCATGCGGGGTTTGCGACGCAAGATGTTCCGTCGATCCTGGTTCAGGCCAACCGCACCGCTACCGTCAACGCTTCACTGAAAGTCGGCCAGGTGAGCACCATCGTCACCGTCAGCGAGACGCCGCTAATGAATACGGTGGACACCACCAACGGCTACATACTCGATAAGCAGCAGATCCAGACTATTCCCTTACCGACGGGCAGTTTCACCGGAGTTGCCATCCTTTCTCCCGGCGTCAATGCGGAGCTCCCAGGCGGCAGCGGCGCCAACGCCGGCTTGGGTAACCAGCCCATCTGGGCCAACGGCCAGCGCGACTCCAGCAACACCTTCCTGCTGAATGGCGTGGACTCGAGCAACCTCTTCAACGGCAAGAGTACCAGCCAGGTGGCTTCGGCCCGCATTGTCAATAACACCGGCGTGAGCGGTGCTGCCAGCACCGGAGTCGGCGTTATCCAGAGCACGGCTTCGGTCTATCTCGCCATCGGGCAGGCACTGCCCACGCCCGCCCCGGAAACCATCCAGGAACTTCGGGTGGACACGTCGATGTACGATGCGCAACAAGGGTCGACCAGCGGCGCGCACATCGACATGAACACTGCTTCCGGCACCAACACCCTCCACGGCAGCGCTTACTTCCACGGCGGGTCCAATGGGCTGAACGCTGCGCCGTACTTCTTCAACGCGGACCCCACCGTTCCCCAGAGCCAGAAGGTGCCGGAGCTCAACCGCCGCAACCTAGGTGGCACGCTGGGCGGGGCTATTAAAAAGGACAAGCTCTTCGCCTTTGTCGGCTACCAGCACCTCCACATCAGCGACGGGGAGATTGGCATCTCGCGGCTGACCGTTCCCTTCGGGCTTACGGACACGAACCGCACACCCCAGGGCTTGGCTGACATTGCCAACGAGAATTTCGGCACGTCGATCACCGCGAGCCAAGTCAATCCCATCGCTCTTGCCCTGTTTCAGTACAAACTGCCCAGCGGCCAGTATTTGATTCCCTCGGCCAACGGATTTACGCCCACGCCGGTCTTCACGGACAATGCCTATGTGCCGGGCACGGCGTATTTCACCAGCAATCAGGTGGTTGCCGATCTCGACTGGACCGCGAGCGCCAAGGACAACCTTTCGTTCAAATACTACTTTCAGGACAACCCGACCATTGCTCCCTACGCCTACTCCATGCTCGCGGGTTTTGCCCAGCACTTGAGCGCCGGCAGTCAGGTGGCCTCGCTCACCAACACACAGATGCTGAAGCCGAATTTAAGTATCAACGAAACCTTTGGCTTTGTGCGCGAGAGCCTTTACAGCGGCATCGCGCAGCCTTTCACGCCCCAACAGTTCGGCATCAATGTGTTTGGCTCTTCGACCTTTCCAGGCCTAAGCATTGTAGATATTTTGGGGAACAGCTCACCGAATAACATCTACGGTGTCTCCGATGCAAGTCTGAACATCGGCCAGGGCGCCGCTTCGCAGGGAGCCTTGACCGGTGTTTACCAGAACCGCTTTATGCCTTCGGCCACCGCGATCTGGAACCTCGGCAGAAGTACCCTGACTTTCGGAGGCAACTACTCGTACACCCAGCTCAACACGATTGACAACCGAACCGGCAACGGCATCATTGCCTCGGCGGACCTCTCGCAGTTCATCCAGGGCTTGGTTACTACCAACGATTACTTCCAAACCACTTCATTTCTGCAAGGCGATGCCAACCGCTACTACCGCGCGAACCAGGCCGGCGCCTATGTTCAGGAAAAATTCCGTTTCCGACCCAACCTCAGCCTGACTGCAGGTCTGCGTTGGGATTGGAACGGCGGCCTTTCCGAGAAGTACGGCCGCATCTACAATTTCGATCCAGCCCGGTACTCCTATGACGAAACCACGGGCACGGTCACATCGAACGGCTTCATCATCGCTGGAAACAACAAGCTGTACCCCACCGCCGGCGTCAGCGACACGACCCTAACCGGCCGCCAGTGGGGCCTGGCGCCTCGGCTGGGCTTTGCCTGGAGTCCGGAAAAGTTTAAAAGCAAGGTGGTGGTTCGCGGCGGCGCGGGCATCTACTACGATCGTGGGGAGCTCTTCGCCTATCTCTCGCCGGGTTACGCTGCCGGCCAGACGACAGGAGGACCCTATGGTGTCAACCAAGCTCCGCCCTTCGTAAACACTCAGGTTTGCAGTTCTACCTATCTCTATCAGGGCTTCATTCCCACGTGCGATCCAGGCTCCGGCGCGTCGCTGGCCAACCCCTGGGGCCCGACCTTGGGGCCTGCGCCGACAGGCAACCCGGCGGACATCAGCAATTACCTGCCGAGCCGAGCCGAGCTCATTGACGGCCAGCGCCTGTTCTCCTTCGCTGCCTACGACCGCGCCAACAAGCTTCCCTACACCATCAACTACGCCTTCGATATTCAATGGCAACCGCGCAATGACCTGGCAATCGACATCGGTTATGTGGGTAACTACGGCCGTCACGCGGTTATTCCCATTCCCTTCAACCAGCCAGGAATCGCCACGCCGACCCATCCGATCCATGGCCAGCAGTACACTTATGGCTATACGGTGGTCGACGCGAATTTCAATCCCATCAATCTGCCCAACGGGCAGGGCCCGTTCCTGGCAACCTATGAAGGAGGCAACACCGACCTCCGCGTCCCGTACGTGGGCTATTCAGCGGAGTCCGAAATGTACAAGGCCATCGGGATCTCTTCCTACAATGCGCTGCAGACCCACCTGGAAAAGCGCTTGAGTCATGGCTTTCAGGTGGGCTTCTCCTACACCTGGTCCCACGCCCTGGATGAGCAGAGCGCCATGGGCCTGTTCTACAATGGCAACAACCCGCTCGACCTGCACGATGCGTATGCATCGTCTGATTTCGACCGCACTCACGTCTTCAACTTCAACTACGTCTACTACCTGCCCAACTTCGTCGCCGGGAATTCGTGGAAGAGCAAGCTGGCCAACGGCTGGGCCGTCCAGGGCATCGCCGTGATCCAGAGCGGCCAGCCTTACAGCGTCATCGACTACTCGGGATCGGTCGGCAGCATCTACTACGGCGTCTCGGACGGCATCACCAACCCCATCGTTCCCCTCGCTCCCGGCTGCACGGCCTACAATGCGATCACCGGTGCCACGGGTGCCGGCAGCACTCCGGCGCTCAAGGCCTCCTGCTTCACCTTGCCGCTCCTTCAGCCCGGCGACCTGGGTGGCGCTATTCCTCCCGGTGACCTCTACGAGACCGATTTCACTTCCGGCCAGCGCAATATCTTCCGGCAGGCCTGGCAGGAGCACGGGGACATTTCTCTGGTCAAGCTCACCAGGGCCTCAGAGCGAGTTTCGGTCAGGTTCGCCCTTGACGTCTTCAACCTGACCAACACACCCAGCTTCGATATCCCCATCGATAGCGTTTCACAGAACCAGTATTACAACGACTTTCCGGTGGTCGGCACGCCGCCGCGACCAACCTCGTGCAACAACTACTTGAATACCGGTTTCTACAACTGTGCTGCGGGCTTGGGCAGCGTAACCAAGACGATTGGTGGTCCGCGGCAGGTTCAGTTTTCGCTCAGCGTCCTGTTCTAATTTCAGTTCGCGCCGACAGTGACTGACAGCGTCTCAATCGGCACGGCGTCGAACTTCTGCTCCCCACCGCTCGTGGCTTACCCGGATTTCCTGGATTGGCGCGCACAAAGCCGCGCCTTTGAGGGCATCTCAGCCTACAATTGGAACCCTTTTACGCTAACAAGAACGAGTGAGCCTGTGCATGTTGATGGGCGAGTGCTCGCTTTTACCCTGGCCATTGCGGTGCTGACGAGCGTGCTTTTCGGCCTGGCGCCGACCCCCTGTCGTGATTGTCAGCCAGTCTTTGGCGCACCAGTATTTTTCCGGACAAGACGCGGTTGGCAAGAGAATCAAAACGGGACTTAATTTGGGAAATGAGACTCCGTTGCGACAGATCATAGGCGTGGTGGGTGACGTGCGCAGGGACAGCCTGACCGACAACCCTCCGCCAGCCATTTACATGCCTGACAACCAATTGCCCCGAGGTGGCACGAGGTTCGTAGTGTGTTCATCGCTGCCGCCACAGGCATTAGCAGATACAATGCGCGAAGCAGTCGGGTCCGTGGACAAGAAACTTCCGGTATACGAGATGAAGACTCTCGATCAATATCTGGGACTCGCTACGGCTCAGCAGCGATTCAACGCGCTGGTGCTTGGCTGTTTTGCGATGCTGGCGGTCGGTCGTGCTACGACCGCGGCGTGCACTTTCTTCGGTCGGTACGATCTGGTCGAATCGGTAATCGTGCGGGCGTGCACGAACGCGACTTAACCACGGGCCCGGCATCCTGATGATGGGCCCTACTTCGAAACCCAGCGCTCAACTTTATGAGCCCAATTCACGCTTTCCACGCCGCAATTCGCAGTCTCCGGTAGTCCAGTTCCCAGCTTCCGCCGTGAAACAGCTCAGCCCTGCACTGCCGTTCCACTTCTCGAATCCATCGCTGCCCGTTCGCTTCGCCCATCCTTTCGATGAGCGTCTGCCTGAACACTCGAATCCAGTTCTCCAGCCCACGCTCTCTTTCTTCCAGCACCGTCGGCCGCTCGAATAGCGATGCTTCACGCACTTCCAATCCATGCCTCTCTAGCAGACCCGCATATTCCGCAACGCTCGGGTAAAACCATGGGCTCACTCCGTCGGGTTCCCGCATTCCCAGGGCCGAGAATGCCCGGTGAAACCCCTCCACCAGTTTGTGGATGTTTCCCTTGCCCCCGAACTCTGCCACGAATCGTCCACCAGGTTTCAGAGCCTGCGCCACTCCGGCGATCACTTGCTCCGCCTCTGGAATCCAGTGCAACACGGCATTGGAAAACACGGCATCGAATTCCCCGTTGAATCGAAGCTGCCTTGCATCCAACACCTCAAACTTCAGCCACGGGAATTTCTCTCTCGCCCGCGAGATCATCTCCTCCGACGGGTCCACGCCCAGTACTTCTGCACCTCTCCTGGCAATTTCCGCCGTCAACGCTCCTGTTCCGCAGCCCAAATCCAGAATCTGTTCGCCCGCTTTCGGTGCCAGCAGGTCCACCAGTCCCTTCGCCTTCTCATACACAAACGCATATTTCGCGTCATATTGCGCCGCATTCCACTGATTCGTCATTTCCCCCTCAATCTGTGTAGTGTCAGGTAGTCAAAGTCTTTATGACCGGCCTGATCCTTTCTGAAACCGCACGTTCCGTACCCGGCCCGCGTTCAAGACAAACCCGGAGACTTGGTCCTGCGCGTTCCGCGTAAAGCGGATACTCCCTATGGACCCGGCAAAGAGGTCGCGGGTGATTGGGCGCAGCGTATCAGGCTTGTTCTTGAGGCGGTGCAGCACTAGCTTGCCACCGTCGATCTTCATAACATAGACCGGCTCAACCTCTTCACTGTAATAGGACCCAACGCAACTGCTCAACTCGCTGGTGGAGGGCGTGAAAGCAGTCACGGCCTCGAAAACTTCAGGCTTCTCGTCACCCGGCTTCACGATTAGCCCCAGCGGGCCACCCGGCTTCAAGGGTTCAAACTTGAAATCGACCGGAGCAATCACAAGACGGAATTCACTCTCGCTCAGGGCGTTCATCTCATAGCTATCCTCCTCTGCTCCCGACGTGACGTGCAGCTTACCGTCTTTCAGTGTGATGCTCAGGGTGTGGTCACCTTCCGCAGTTAAGTACGTCCCCACCTTGGGGGTGAGCTTTTCGGGCGGAAGCTGCACGGTTTTTTCGGGACCGGCGTCCGCTTTATCGGGAGGCGTCATGTCTTTGGCCAAATAAATCTCTGCCACTTTACGCGTCAGTTCACTCGGATTGCTGGCTGCCAGGTTGCACAGGCATGCCGCCGTAAAATGCTGGTCTGGGAAGCGAATCATGTCGGAGCGATAGCCCGCGTCACCGCCAGCGTGGTCGACCGTTGGCAGGCCACGATACTTGCCGATAACCAGCCCATAGGCGTAATGGAGTTGTTCCCCATTGCTCAATTGGCCAGGCTCCAGCATTTGCTTGATCATCCCCGGGCCGCCCACACGGGGGTTGTAGAAATTCTCGTCCCACAGCGCCAGGTCCTCGACTGTCGTCAGGAGGCTGGTAGCACCTACGGTGTCGAAATTCGTGATGCTGATTCGGAAAGTATCCTTCGCGGGCACGTAACCGTAAGCCATGTCCTTGACGATCTCGGCGTGGTCGTCGCGGAAGTGCGTGTTCTTCATGCCGAGCGGCTGGAAGATGCGCGACGTGGTAAACTCCCGAAACGACTGGCCGCTCACGCGTTTTACTACCTGGGCCAGCAGTGTGTAGCCCGTATTGCAGTACATATGTTTGGAACCGGGCGGGAAGTTCAAGTCTTTCTGCCGGGACATGATCGAGAGCACGTCGTCATCCGTGATGAGATCGAGGGAATAGCGCCAGCCTGCCAAGCCAAGCAGGCCCCACTGGTCGCGCAAGCCGCTGGTGTGGTAGACCAGTTGGCGGATGGTGATGGGCACACCGAAATCCGGCAGCTCCGGGACGTACTTGCGCACGTCGTCGTCAAGGGAAAGCTTGCGCTCCTGGGCTAACATCACAATCACCGCCGCCGTGAACTGCTTGGACATCGAGGCCACATGAAAGACGGTAACGGGCGTGATGGGGACGTTATGGTCGAGGTCCGCCATGCCATATCCACGCTCGTAGAGGATTTTGCCGTCCTTCATAGCTGCTACCGCGCAGCCTGGCGAAATCGTCCTGTCCATTTTCTCGAACAGCTTGTCGACCTGCTCTGAGGGCCTTTCCGCCTGGGCGGGGGCCGTCTGCGCCCATGCGGATGGTTGAACCAGGGTCGCCAGCAAGGCCCAGGCAAAGAGTCTGAATCGCGTCATCTGATCCTCCCAGACGAAAAATATAAGGTGCACATTTTCGTCGATAGTCTAACGCCTTTTCTGCCAGCGTGCTGCGGGCCTTCCGGCTAGAGAACCCGCCGTGCTACCCGTTGCTGGGCGCGGCCATAGCCTGCGCTTGGCAGCCTTGGAGTATAATCTGTTCCGTTTTCGAAGTTAGAAAGGAGATTCGAATGAAATATCTCCTCAGTGCCTCGTTGTGTTTTCTTCTCGCATCAACCTCGCATGCCCTCGCCCAGTCCAAAGCCGATGAAGAGGCGGTGGGCAAACTGCCACAAGAATTTTGCGAAGCATGGGCCAAACACGACGGCCACGCACTCGCCAAGATAATGGCCGAGGATGTCGATTTCGTGACGGTTGCTACCACATACCTGCACGGCAGGACTGACTTTGAAACGTTCCATGTGCGCTTGTTGAGCGGCCGCTTCAAGGACTCCACAATCAGCGTCCTCAAAACCACGACCCGTTTTCTCCGACGTGATATGGCCGTTGTTCATTGGAGTTGGAGAATTGAGGGAGACAAGAATGCTGATGGTACGCCGCGTCAGCCACGTTACGGGATGATGACGCTAGTGGCGGAAAAGAAGGTGGGGAATTGGCAGGTTATTGTGGGCCAGAATACCAACGCCATTCTCGGCGTGCCCCCCGAACTTCAGGGCATCAAGACACCGATTGCGATTCCTGGAACAGCCCCGGAAGGCTAGCCGAAATTGGGCCTAAGCGGACAACATCTGCAACCCCGAGGTCTGCCTGCCGCTCGTATTCCGCGCTAATGACCGCCGGATTCTCGGTGCCCAGATCTCCATACGCGACGGTTTGCGCCAGAGCGTGGCCCTCCATTACCCAATCCTCGTCCCAGGCAGGGCGGGAAGTGTATCATCGTAATTGTAGGTGAGCAAGGGACAGTCGGAAGGGTCGGAGGTCCGAAGGGCTGCCGACAAGCAGCACGACGTATTCAATCAGCAACGCTAGGGTTTGGATGGCCCGCAAATCGCAACCGGTCTCGGACCCGTTTCTGGCAAAACTGCAAATGGCCAGGGTTGCGAGGCTGGCGACATTGGACTCCCAGTGGAGGCCGCATATCGTTCCAGTCTGTTTTGTATACGATGGTTCTGTTTTCTACACAGCAGTGGACCGCAAGCCCAAGAGTGTCCCACCCGAGAAGCTCGCGCGGCTGCGGCACATCGCGGCGGCACCACAGGTCGCTCTCCTTATCGATGAGTATTCTGAACAGTGGGCGCAGCTCTGGTTCATCCTGGTACGCGGGCAGGCAAAGCTGATTGCAACTTCTGCTCATCGGGAGCGTGCCGGAGCCATTCGCCGGTTGAAGGAGAAGTATCCGCAGTATGCCGCGGGAATGCTTGCCGACGACGCGCCTATCATCCGGATCACTCCGGAACGGATCAGTACCTGGGGCAACATCTAGCGGTTCGCGAGCACTCACAATTGGGATGGCCAGGTGGCGCTGGGTTAAGGCCCCTACACGGACTTGCGAAGCTGCTCCATCAGCGCAAGCCATCGATCCAATGACTGTCCACCTATGGAGAAGGCTGGATCAAGGAACAGCTCGTGCGCCCCGATCCTGCTGCATGCGGCAATGTCTTCCTTGATTTGGTCGAGTGTGCCGGCAAAAATCATGCGCTCTTTTCCCAGCGGTTTGTCTGTGATTTCCAAGTTGGCCCGCACGATCATTTTGAGGGACGATGGGTCACGCCCTGCTTGTTTTGCCATTTCCTTTATACCACCGAACATCTGGGCCATAGCCTCCACAGGAATAGCAACGGGACTCCATCCATCGGCCATTGTCGCCAGGCGCTTCAGCGCGGGCGGAGCGAAGGCCGCTAGGTAGATGGGAGGGTGCGGGTGCTGCACAGGCTTGCGATTAATGTAAGACTTCGGCACTTGGAAGAACCTCCCGCGAAACTCGACCGGGTTGGTAGTCCAGATGGCCTTGAGCACTTGGAGGAATTCGTCCGCCATGGCGCCACGCTGCTTCATGTCTGCACCGGCGGCGTCCATTTCGTCCTTTGACCAGCCCAGCCCCAGCCCCACCTGCAGCCGTCCGTTGGAGAGGAAGTCGAGTGTGGTCAGGCGGCGCGCTAGCATGACCGGGTTGTAATAGGGGATGTCCAGCACGCTGGTCCCGAGAGCAATTCTCTTCGTCTGCGCCGCCGCGAACGTCAGGGTCTCAAGTGGATCGAGCACATGCTTGTAAGGCTCGGGAAGCGAACCGTCCGGCGTAACCGGATACGGCGTTTGCGGCTCCACCGGGTAAAGCAACCGCTCAACCGTCCAAAGACTATCGAAGCCCAGGGCTTCGGCGCGCTGCGCGACCTTCGACACTGCCTCTGCGGTCGCTACCGGCCCGATATTAGGGAGAGCAAACCCAAGCCTCATCGCAAACCCCCTTGCCGTGAAATGAGATGAAATCTTAGTGCGGCTCACACCCATAGTCAACGATCAAGGAAGCGAACAACACTCCCAGCTTCGACATTCCCATCAATAGCGTTTCACAGAACCAGTATTACAACGACTTTCCGGTAGTGGGCACGCCCGCGCGGCCAACCTCGTGCAACAACTATTTGAACGCGGGTTTCTACAACTGTGCCGCAGGCTTGGGCAGCGTAACCAAGACGATCGGCGGTCCGCGGCAGGTTCAGTTTTCGCTTAGCGTCCTGTTCTAATTACAGTTCGACTGACGGTTACTGACAGCATCTCTGCGGGTGCAGCGTCGAACTGCTTCTGCAGCTCGGCTGCCAACGAGAACACCTTGCCCACGCGCCGCGCGAGGAAGATTTGCTGCACGCGCCGGTTGTGACCGGCGCCGAGGAACCGGCCGCTCGAATCAAAAATCGGGCCAGCCTGTTTGAGCAGCGTTGCGAAATCTTTGAACTCGATGCGGACCGTGAGGAGGCTCTCTGGGCGCTCGACCAGTCTCGCCACAGTCTTGATTGCCATGCCATGCTGCGTGACACTCTGGCTTTGTTTTGGAACAACTTCCGGCTGCTTGCACCCGATTCCGAAAATACCTCCCCCGGCGCCCACCCCACACTCCAATCCCTGGAAGCCAGCATCCGGAGGAAATTGGATCCTCGGGAAGCCTACAACATGGTGCCGGGGAAAGACCCCAAAAACCGTTAGTTAGGCACCCGCGTCGGCCGCGTCGCCCGCCCCCGTTGGCGCGGCAGCATGGCCTCCGTTATAATTGCAGATTAGGCTGGGGCTGCAGCTTGCTGCCCTCCGTTGCCGGGTCCGCGCGGACACGAGCGCGGGCTGGCACGGGTCGGCCCCACGAATACTGCGTAGGCCCTGGCGGCTTTCGACGACTTCAGGGAAAACTTCTATCATGCTGCGCCGTCTCTATCCCCTCAGGCCTTATCTGCGACGTTACAAGAAACGTTACGTCCTCGGCTTTGGAGCCCTGTTGATTGGTCAGGCGGTGGGGGTCACGGTGCCGCTTATCATCAAGGCGGGCATCGATAGTCTTACGCACGCGGTCACATCTCGGAAGCTTCTCTTCTATGCCGGCTTTCTGCTGGTTCTGGCGCTGGTCAAGGCGGTCTTCCAGTTTTGGATGCGCTGGATCCTGATTGGTATCTCCCGTGACGTGGAGTATGACCTGCGCAACGACCTGTTTGCTCACCTCATGCGTCTGTCCCAACGCTACTACAATCGGACCCGTACTGGTGACTTGATGTCAAAGCTCACCAACGACTTGAACGCCGTGCGCAACCTGGTGGGGCCGGGCATCATGTATTCCGCTTCCACCATCGTGGTTGGCCTCAGCGTGGTCAGCCTGATGCTCCATCTCGACTGGCGCCTGACGCTGCTGGCCGTGCTGCCGATGCCGCTGGTTTCGATCCTGGTCAAATTCTTTGGGCAACGGATTCACGACCGCTTTGAGCGCATCCAGGCGATGTATTCGGAGCTGACTGAGAAGGTCCGCGAAAACCTCTCGGGCGTACGCGTGGTGCGCGCCTTCCGCCAAGAGGAGGTGGAGATGGCGCAGTTCGATGCCATGAATCAGGACTTCGTGGAGAAAAACAAGCGGTTGATCTGGATCTCGAGCTTTCTCTGGCCCGCTCTGGCGCTGCTCTTCGCCTTGGCGTTCATGTTGATCCTGGTGGTGGGCGGAAGGCACGTCCTCCAGGGTGTGATCTCCCTCGGCACTTTCACGGCCTTCAACGTCTACCTGCTGTATCTGATCTGGCCTATTATCGCGCTCGGTTGGGTGGTGAACCTGTTGCAGCGCGGCCTGGCTTCTCTGGAGCGCTTATGGACCATCTTCCTCGCCCCGCCGGACATCGACGACCGCGAAGTGCCCTCGCCGCCGCTCACCGCCTTGCGAGGTGAGATCGAATTCCGCGACCTGACGTTCTCTTACAACGGCAATCCCGTGCTGAAGAACGTCAATCTGAAGATTCCGGCGGGGCGCACGGTAGCCATCGTGGGTGCCACTGGCTCCGGTAAATCCACTCTGGTCGGCCTGATCCCGCGGATTTACGATGCACCTCCTGACACGGTGCTGCTGGATGGAGTCCCCATCCGGCAGATTCCTCTGGAGACGCTGCGCCGTCATATCGCTTTTGTGCCCCAAGAGACCTTCCTGTTCAGCGAGACGATCAGCGAAAACATCAAGTTCGGATCACCAGGTGCCTCCGGGCAGGAGCTGGAACGCGCCGCCGACATCTCCAACATCCTGCCTGAGATTCGTGACTTCCCTAAGGGCTTTGAGACCATGGTAGGCGAGCGCGGGCTCACTCTTTCCGGAGGACAGAAGCAGCGCACCGCCATTTCGCGCGCTGTCATCCGCAACCCGAAGATCCTGATCCTCGACGACGCGCTGTCTAGCGTCGACACAGGTACGGAAGAGCGGATTCTCAGCCACCTCACTCATGTCATGGGTAGCCGCACGACGCTCCTGATCTCCCATCGCGTTTCCACCGTCCAGAACGCTGACGAGATCGTAGTGCTCGACGACGGCGAAATCGTCGAGCAAGGAACGCACCCAGCATTGCTGGCCCTGAATGGCTTTTACACGGAGCTGTATAACCGGCAATTGATCGAAGAAGAATTAGAACGTTCTTAGTTCTTGTCCTTGGTTCTTAGTTCTTGGTTCTTGGTTCGCAGCGCCGATTCGTGGCACTCGGAGAGAACGGAATGATGCGGAAACAACGCCGACCGACCAAGCCGCGTCGATGCCCGAAGCTGAGGTGACGCTTCGCCTTGCTTTTTGGCTATTGCGGCGTGCCGAGCCCAAGTCTCATGCGGACATCGCAATAGATGGAGCTCACGTCCGCATCGCAGCACACGAACAGGCGGGCCGACACATTGAGGAGCGGACCGTCTTCGACATCCAGAGCTTCCTGGCTGCTAACAAATGCGATCCCAGGGACCTCAAAGACCAATGGAGAGGCACGTACGGCTTCGAAGGCCATACACTCAGGATCAGATCCGTTCAGAGTTTCGATGTGCAGGTCGCGTGTGATGGCATGGACATAAAGGCTGAGTGCAAGGGTGGTCTCCTGCAACCTAGTGGGCGGGGCGCTGCCGCTATCTTTGCCTCTGCCATCGGGCAGGTCATCGTGTCTGGCTCGAGTGGACAATCAGAGGAGCTATGGGTCGCCGTTCCCGATTCGCCCGCGTTTGAAAAGGTAGGCAGGCGGATTCTCAAAGGCCGGGCCTTCGCCGACACAGGAATCAAGATTTCACTTGTCAGCCGGGCCGGAGTACGCCTTCTCGAACCCAAAGACGAGGACCGTAAGGAATGAACAGCTAGGCGCCAAGAACGAAACTGACTCCATGAAGGCCGAGCGCACTCATTTTGAAAAGCTCCAGGTCTACAAACTCGCCGAGAGGCTTTGCGACGAGATTTGGACAGTGGCCAAAGGTTGGGACTACTTTTCGAGGGATACAGTAGGAAGGCAACTGGTTCGTGCTGCGGACAGCATAGGTGCCAACATCGCTGAAGGAACCGGACGGGGCAGCTTCGTGGACAACCGCCGCTTTATTCGGAACGCTCGCGGCTCCTTGTACGAAACTCGACATTGGCTAAGACGCGCGCACCAGCGCGGTCTGTTGGGGCGAGATGTTGTGGCGAAGATCAGGCCCACGATCGACGAATTGAGCCTCAAGCTCAGTGCATACCTCCGTTCGATGAGCGAATTGGCCGCCAAGGGCCTTGAAACCACGAGCCAAGAGCCCGAGCGACGAGGTAGGGCTAAGAACGAAGAACTAAGGACCAAGAACTAAGAACCAAGAACTAAGAACTGGATATGTCCGATTTCCACGAAGAAGAAGTCCTCGGCAAGGCTTACGACGGGCGACTGATGCAGCGCTTGGTCAGCTATCTGCGCCCGTACCGCGTCGTGGTGTTCCTTGCCCTCGTGGCTATTTTCTTTTACGGAATCCTCCAGGCTGTTCCACCCTACCTGATGAAGGTTGAAGTGGACCGTTACCTTGACCCATCCGGGGGGCAGCGGGTGCCGGCCTTGCTGATGCGGTTTCTCAACCCCAACCCCTTGGTGGGCGTCATGCAGATTGCCTTCGTGCTCTTCCTGCCCGCAGTCGTGGTGACGTTCTTCCTCGAGTTTGCCCAGTCGTTTGCCATGCAACTGGTGGGGCAGAAGGTGATGTACGACCTGCGCAAGCAGATCTTCGGCCACCTGCAGCGACTGCAGATGAGCTTCTATGACCACAATCCGGTCGGGCGCCTGGTCACCCGTGTCACCACCGATGTCGACGTGCTCAACGAACTCTTCGCCTCCGGTGTGGTGGCGATTTTTGGGGATGTGTTCACCCTGCTCAGCATCGTGGTGGTAATGCTCAAGGTGAACTGGAAGCTGGCCCTCTGCACCTTTTCTGTCTTGCCGTTAATTGTGCTCGTGACCA
>DATJKY010000587.1:0-5411 GCA_035490955.1 Terriglobia bacterium
CGTTTCTCGTAGAGGAGTGTCTCGTAGGTCATGTGTGCGTCCTGATTTTATGGACCAGAATCCCCGGGCGTTGTGTGCTCTTCCGGCAGCGGCCCGAGAATCTCGATTTTGTATTTCGCGGCCACGTTCAATAGCTTCTGCTTGTCGGGCTGGCTGGGCGGCGGCAGCGCCGCTGTGCGTGCCGGCTCGCTCATTTCCACCACAAAGCGCTCGAAACCTCCTGGCGTGGCAAGAATCACGAGCTTGGCCGGATCTTTCCCGTCCACCCTGAACCCGTGCGGATGTCGCGGGGTCCGAACACAACCTTCAGCCATCGGCTGCTGAACACAAAGCTCACTTGGCCTTCGATTACGTAAAAGCCTCGTCCTCGGCGTGGTGCACGTGATAGGGCGAGGCGAGTCCAGCCGGAGCCACCTGTTCGACCAGTCCATAGGCACCGCGTGTGGTTTCACTCGTTGCCTTTACGTAACTGAGCGTGCCCAAGAACCACAACGCAGAGGCTTCGCCCCCCGCCAGAGCATAAGGCTGAATGTTCGGAACCAGTATCTTCGCTCCCCGTCTATTTCGAAATTATCTCAATCCGAAATCATCAGGCTCTCACCGTTCCAGCAAATTGTTCGGTTTAGGCTTTGCGGGGTCCGAATAATCGTAGAACCCTTTTCCGCTTTTCCGGCCATACATTCCGGCCGTCACCATACGCTTCATCAAGGGCGGTGGCGCGAAGCGCTTTTCTCGGTACTCGTTAAACAAAATCTCGGCAATGTAATACGTGGTATCGATGCCTACAAAGTCGTTGAGGGTTAGCGGTCCCATCGGGTGGTTGCAACCCAACTTCATACCGTTATCGATGTCCTCTATACTTCCGACGCCCTCTTCGAGGGCTCGAATGGAATCGAGCAAGTAAGGAACGAGCAGGCGGTTGACGATAAAGCCCGCGCGATCCTTAGTCAAAATTGGAGTCTTGCCTACCTTCCGCGCGTAATCCAAACCTATTTTGACAACCGCCGGGTCCGTGACCACGGTTTGGATTACTTCCACCAATTTCATGAGGGGCACAGGGTTAAAGAAGTGCAGGCCCAGGAAG
This sequence comes from Terriglobia bacterium, assembly GCA_035490955.1. GTDB lineage: Bacteria > Acidobacteriota > Terriglobia > UBA7540 > UBA7540 > DATJKY01. Next base: position 1,085 of record DATJKY010000587.1, read on the forward strand.
CGAGGAGCACGCCGCGTGGCGGTCATCATTTCCGTGATCGACAGCGACGATGTGTTGCTGGCAAAGATCGCCTCCGGCTTAACGATCCCATCGAGTTCTGTAAAGATCTTCCGTTTCAGTTCAAGATTCTCAGTCACGGCCTCGATCACCAGGTCGCAGTCAGCGAAATTATCCAACCCGGTGGTGGGTTTCAGACGCCACAGAGTCTGCGACCGTTGCTCGGTTGTAAGCTGGCCCTTTGCGACGAATTTGGCCAGGGATTTTTCGATCGAGCTCAGGCCTTTTTTCAGAAGTTCCTCAGAAACTTCGCGCACTGCTGTTGGAAAACCCGCCATGGCTGCCACCTGGGCGATTCCTGAACCCATCAAGCCACAGCCCACAACCCCTACCTTGCGAACCTCCATGCATCACCCATGTAGGGGTACGGCTTGCCGTACCCTTTGGCCGATACCCCCAAGCCCAACTGGGTAGGGCAAGCCCTACCCCTACCGCAACCCTATTCAGTTTCGACCCAAAATGCGAACACAGTTTGATTCGCTGGTGATCGTCTGCAACAGATTTGACAGCATAGCCCGCTTTTGTCAGATTTTCAAAGGCTTTGGACATTCCACGCCGGGCTGTGCGGTCCCTCGCAGGTAGCGCCGTGTCCCGGTCACCGCTCCCGATGTAGGGGCACCCCTTGTGCGGTGCTCTTAGGCCGCAAGAATCCAGCTCAGGGCGCAAACAAGGAGTGTATCCACACGGGGTGCTCCCACGTCGGGGGTACAGGGGGCTGGTAAACAATTGCGTGGGTCAGCACACCAGACCCACCTAACATCAAGCTCACCAAGCGAATTCCTAGGCGTTGTATGGTAACGTGTACTCGATGGACGAAACTACAGAGGGAGAGAAGGAGTGGGAACCAACGGAGCCAAGAGAAGCGAAAACGGATACCAGGACTTTGTTAACCGCCGCCTGGACCGCCTGGAACGCTCCATCGCCCAGACTGACCTGATGGTGCGCCGCCTGGTGCGTTATGGAGTCTCTCTGCGTAGCGACGTACGCCGCCTGGATGAGGCGATGACCCGGCTTGCGAAGGCTCAGGCCCGCACAGAGGATAACCTGGCCGAGGCCACGGACAAGCTGAACGGATTGATTGACATCGTCGACAAAATGGCTCGCCGCTAACCTGCCGTCGGCTCTCTGGAATGTAGGGTAGTACCCGAAACTGCTCTCGGTCGACAAAGCCTTTGCCTCGCTAACCAGGGTACGCAGCCGTCTTCCCTAACCTTACCAGGACAGGTTAGCCGACAAATGCATGACTGAACCTCGATTCATTCGCAACTTCTCCATCGTCGCCCACATCGACCATGGGAAATCTACGCTGGCCGACCGTCTGCTTGAGCTAACCGGAGCTCTGACCAAGCGCGAGATGGCCGACCAGGTGCTAGATTCCATGGATTTGGAGCGGGAGCGTGGCATTACCATCAAAGCGCACGCCGTCCGCCTGCACTATCAGGCGTGCGACGGCCAAGAGTACCAACTGAATCTGATCGACACGCCCGGCCACGTAGACTTCTCCTACGAGGTGTCTCGCAGCCTGTCGGCCTGCGAGGGGGCGCTGCTGGTGGTTGATGCTTCCCAGGGCGTCGAAGCCCAGACGCTGGCTAACGCGCAGTTGGCATTGAACAACAAGCTCGAGATCATTCCGCTGATTAACAAGATCGACCTACCCGGTGCGGACGTGGAGATGACCAAGCAGCAGATCGAGCACGCACTGGCGCTCGACCCGACGGAAGCAATCCTGATCAGCGCCAAGGCCGGTACGGGCGTTCCGGAAGTGCTTGAGGCCGTCATTCGGCGCATACCGGCGCCGGCGGGTTCGGCAGACGCACCTCTGCAGGCCTTGATCTTCGATTCGTGGTACGACACCTACCGAGGCGTCATTGTGCTGGCCCGCGTCGTCGAAGGAACTGTGACGTTGGGAACACGTATCCGGCTCTGGTCCAACAACCAGGTCTATTCGGTTGAGGATCTCGGTGTGCTTACGCCGAAACCGGTCCGCGTCGAAGCGTTGCGCGCGGGCGAGGTAGGTTTTGTGATTGCCAACATCAAGCGCGTCTCCGACACTCGTATTGGCGACACTATTGCGGACCATGATCACCCCGCCGCCCAGCCGCTTCCCGGCTTTGAAGAAATCAAGCCGATGGTTTTTGCCGGACTCTACCCGGTGGAGGCGAGCGAGTATGAGTCATTGCGTGACGCGCTGGAAAAGCTGCGGCTCAACGATTCGTCGTTCTTTTATGAGCTGGAGAGCTCCGCTGCGCTGGGCTTCGGTTTCCGCTGCGGCTTCCTCGGCCTGCTGCACATGGAGATCATCCAGGAGCGTTTGGAGCGGGAGTTCAACCTGAACCTTATTACCACCGCTCCCAGTGTGCGCTATCGCGTCACTACGAAGGACGGCGCGGTCCTGGACATAGAAAGCCCGACAAAATTTCCCTCACTCGGAGACATGGCCAAGATCGAAGAGCCGGTGATCACCGCTCAAATCTTTACCAATGACGAATATCTGGGCGGGATACTGGCGCTGGTGGAGGAAAAACGTGGTGTGCAAAAGGGGTTCGAGTATGTATCCGCCCAGCGCGTTCTCTTGACCTATGAGCTGCCGCTTAACGAAATTGTGCTCGATTTTTATGACCGCCTAAAGACCGTCTCGCGCGGGTATGCGTCTCTGGACTACCACTTGTCGGGCTACTGGGAGTCGGACCTCGTGAAAGTGGACCTCCTCGTGGCAGGAGAGCCCGTGGACGCCCTTTCCTTCATCTGCCACCGCGAACACGCCCAGCCCCGGGCGCGCGCCCTTTGCGAGAGAATGCGGAAACTCATACCGCGCCAGATGTTTGAGGTCGCCATCCAGGCAAGTATCGGCGCCAAGATCATCGCCCGAGAAAACGTCGCGCCGCTGCGCAAGAACGTTCTAGCCAAGTGTTACGGGGGCGACATCACGCGCAAGCGCAAGCTGCTCGAAAAACAGAAAGAGGGCAAGCGGCGCATGAAGCGCGTCGGCCGGGTGGATATCCCGCAAGAGGCATTCCTTGCGGTACTGAAGGTGACAGAGTAGCCCAGGGGTTTGTCTCTTCCAGCCCCAAAGGGGCGCCCTATCCCAGTCCAGGCCAAGCGCCCCATGAGCGCTAAGATATGCTGCATTCTGGTGTCGGCGGCTCGTATCCGCCCCTCTGAGCCCGCGAAGCGGGCGATGTCCTCTAGCCCACGGCGCAAGCCGTGGGGCCCCGGAGGCGGAAAAGTTCTTTCAGCCTGCCTTGGCGGGCGACGTCCGGCTCAAAGTCAAAGGAGTCCTCCCGTGTCCCACACCTATACGAACATCTTGATTCACGCGCTCTTCAGTACTAAAGACCGCCGGCCCTGGCTAAATGCCGAAGTCCGGGAGGAGGTTTTTCGCTATCTGGGAGGGACCATCAACGAACTAGGAGGTCAGTCGTTATTGGTGAACGGTCCCTCCGATCATGTGCACATGCTGTTCGTTCAGCCATCGACGCTTTCCCTGGCGGCCGTCATGGGAAAGATTAAGTCGAATTCTTCAGGTTGGTTTAAGCATCGCTGGCGGGAGCACCGGAACTTTGGCTGGCAGACCGGCTACGCGGCGTTCAGCGTGAGTAAATCGCAGGTGGAGCAGGTGAAGCGCTACATCCTGGATCAAGAAGAGCATCACCGCAGAATGGGTTTTCAAGAGGAAGTAATTGCCTTTTTGAAGAAACAGGGGATTACGTACGACCCACGATATGTTTTCGCCTGAAATACCCCGATGCCGCCCGCCAAGGCGGGCTGGGTAAATGCCGATGCGATCCGAATCCCACGGCTTGCGCCGTGGGCCAGAGGACGTCGCCCGCTTCGCGGGCTTTCAGACAGGGCGCTCCTCTGGGGCTGGCTGATCCGCTATGCGGAGTTCAGAACCTCTGGTCCTGACCCTTGACGTAGGCACCTCGTCGGTGCGGACCCTGCTTTTCGACGCCCAAGGTTGCGAAGTGCAGGGCTTCGGCGTGCAACTCCCTTACCAGGTGGTGACGACCGCTGATGGTGGAGTGGAGGCTGACGCTGACGAACTATGCGAACTGGTCGTGCGCAGTTTTTGCGGCATTCACACGCAGATGAAAACGTCGGGCCGGCGGCCGGCGGCCGTCGCCTCCTGCACGTTTTGGCACAACGTGCTCGGTGTTGGGGAAGATGGGTGTCCCACAACGCCGGTCATCCACCTTTTCGACACCCGCAGCGCCGGGGCGGCCAAAAGGCTGGCCGAAAGAATCGACGATCGCCGGCAACACGCGCGCAC
>DATJKY010000588.1:0-20989 GCA_035490955.1 Terriglobia bacterium
GCTTTATAGCAGAGCGACGGAGCGTGAATCACGGTCGTGGGCGTCCCGGTCGAGACATCGCATCCCGTGTCTCCGGCGGCGTCTTGGTGTAATAGCCCGAGGCAGCCTACTTCCGCCAAACGGGCCGCGGCCTCGGCCGGCGCATTCACCCGCACCCTGCTGAAATCATGCCCCCACCCGGCCGAAGAAGGCGGGGGTGCTGAGGCTTCTCGAAGCGGAGCGCGCGAGCGCCGACTCTCGGAGGGGAGACAACGTGCTGGTGCGGCAACCGGCTTCGTCGGGATTTGCACTCGCGCATTCATGGAATCAGCCTATTGTCATCCCTGCTGGACTTGATGCAATGTTGCCTGTTCGCTTGAGTCTGCCAAACAACGTGGGTCAATTCGTAAGCCAGAAGGCGCCACGCCCTCCGCACTTCCCCATCCCGCGAAGTTCTGGATGACATGGACCCGCGAATGCTTGGCATGTCCAGTCACATCCGGGCCTACGGGTCGCCACTCACACAGTGCAGCTTGAGGGTGCGCGTCACGTCGTCCGGATTCTGACGAAGCGTAGTAGCGCTTTTAGGAATCCCGCTATTCGGATCGAGTGAGAAGATGGCGCCTTTCATCAGAAGCAGCGGAATATTGGGCATCTAAGTTCCTTCGCGGTTCAGTATGGACGGGCAACCTAGGGACGTCTGGCCATCCACCCCGACCCTCCATCACTCGAATGACTCCCGATACTCCCTCATTTGCTGAATCCTGTTCAGGAGGATTGGCCTGCACACAGCGTCGGCGGTGGGCAGCTTTGTGGTCAAGCAGTCGATCTCCGCGCTGGAAGCAAATCTTTCGGTTTCCTTTTTTTGATTTCCCCGATGCGGTCTCACCGTCCTGCCCGCAGCTTCGCCCTTGCAAATTTTCGGATTCTCATAAAGCGCGTCGGCCCGATGACTCTGCTCATGCGTCTCGACGCAATCCCTTCGGCATCTCACGTGATTGGCATCGCCGACCGCGCCCAGTTGCGTGGTTATGCCTCCGGTGCCGTCACACACGATGGTATTAATCCCGGGGACGGGGGCTTCGACGGACCACCGCTGTAAGGCCGGTCTTCCGATCCCTCCCGCTCGAATTCCCATGGGCTGTATCGCCGCGCCGGGAGATCTCACCAGAGCGCGGGCGGCGTTCTGTTGGATGACGTGCGTGAGTTCATGAGCGAGGAGTTGCCGTCCCGCGGGGCTTTGCGGCGCGTATTGGCCCTCCCCAAAAAACACGTGGGGTCCCACCGTGTAGGCGAACGCATTGACCGCACGCGCCGACGCTACCGCGCGTGCGTCCGTATGCACGCGCACCTGATCGAATGCGTATCCAAACCGCGGCTCGAAGAAGGCACGCGCCGAGGCGCTGAGGGGCATTCCTCCGCCCATGTACTCCTCCACACTGGAAGCGGTCGTGGCCATCTGCCGCGAATTCTCTTTTACCCTTGCGGCGCTTTCCTGACCGCCCCGACTGCTTTGGCGCTGGAGCCAAGTGTTGCCGCCAGGAATGATGACCGGCGGTGGAGACTTCATATCCTCGTCGGGTTTAGGCATATCTATATCGACGGGATCCGGAGGACTCTCTTTTTCCTCATTTGCGTTGGCAGGATGGCGGTGGAGCATCGCATCAGGCCCGGAGTCCATACGCTGTAGAATGGGGCGGGGGATTTGGCCCCGACCCGTCAGCTCCCCGGTTTCAGCCGGACCGGCCATGCGCATGATTAGCCTTGCCACCCGGTCCGCTTCCTGCTCGTGTGCATCCCCCGGCTGGCTGATCCGGAGCTGAGTTGGGGTTTCCGGCGAACGCACCGCCTTAACACCCACCCGGCTGAAATCGTGGCCAAGCCAGCGCGAAGCTTGATTCGCAAGGAGAGGGATGGTGACCTGCCCAGCAGCCGTGACCGCCTGACGCTGCAACCCCATCCTCTTGTTCTGGCACTCCGGGCAATCACCGCTCGAAGCCCCCGATCCTCCGCAGGCACACTTCCTTTGCAGGGTCGCAAAAGGCGCGAGGGTAGGCACCTGCAGCACCAGCGGCACTGTCGGCTTCATCGGATTTCGCTCTCTTATGCTCATTGGATCAAACCGCTTTCGCTTCGCCCTCCAGGGCTATGGAGCCTCATAGTGGTCCCCGTCTTTGAGCTTGAACTTGACCTTGCTTCGGTTGCCGGCGGGGTTGAAGAAGGATTCGCCCTGCCGCGGGAGGTCGTTATAGTGGCCTCGCGCCGGGCGTCCGTGCTCGGCCGCGATGGCATTTTCCGTATCAATCGTCGCGTCGTGGTTGGGGCGGTCACCGATGGGTCCATCTCCCCCGCCCAGTCGCGCGTGTCCGCAGAGTTCGTGTTCCAAGATCCTCCACCCTTCCGCCCATTCGGCGTGGCCATCGGGCGCGAATGAACCAAACTCCACAGGAGAGCTGGCGGCGACCATAGTTACGGTGGGGTTCGGGCCCGGCGCCGTTTGTGGCCACACCGATATCGAGGGAACCGTGGCGTTAGTGCCGTCATGTAACGTTTTGGGCTCAGTTCCCACCGCAGCCGGCTGTACGTTGATGGTATAAGTCCTGGACGGATCATGAGCAACGTCGCACAGACATTCGCAACCTTGAGTGGTACTCGCGCTGCAATGCTCGCTGATGTTTTGGCCGGTGACAGCGAAATTTCCCGGACAAATAGTGTTAAAGTAACCCAGGATTTCAGCGGTAGAGGCAGGGGGATTGACGATAACTGTCCGCCTCAGCATCGCTGGAAACCGTTTCGGGGGCGCCCGATGAGACTCGGAACGGATCACCGCCTCGGCGAAGCGGTCCGCTTCTTTCTCCGCGGCGTCACCGGTGGGGCCCACCTGGACATCTGTCAGCGCGGTGTTCAATTCACTTTGCTGAACGACGTGGGCAAGCTCGTGAGCGAGCAAGTGTCGTCCACGCGCAGTCGCAGGAGAGTACTCACCGGCTCCGAACGCGACTTGGTTCCCCAGCGTGTAGGCTTTGGCATTCACCGCAGCTGCGGACTGCGCCGCGCCGTTGTCGGTGTGCACACGAACCCGGCTGAAGTCGTGCCCGAAGCGCGGTTCGAAAAAGGCGCGCGCTGCGGAATCGAGGGGTTCGCCGGGCGAGCGTAGCACGTCGCGGACGATGGGCGGCACCGTGGCAGGCCTCGACCCACCCGCCACGCGGCGCTGCAACATTCGCTTGCGCTGGCATTCCGGGCAATCGCGCCCCGAGCCTCCCGATCCTCCGCAAGCACATTTCCGTTGCACAGTTCCGAAAGGCGCGGACGTAAAGTGAAGAGGCGGCGCCGAATCGCGCGTCTGTGGGATCTGGGCACGCTTGCTCATGGACGGCGACCTCCGCGACCCGGACGGGTCAGCGGCGATCGAGCTGAGACCCGCGCGTGCTGACGCAAGCTCCGAAAGACGGCTTCGGCAATTTCCGTCCCGGTCGCCTGGGGTTTTGCGGCGACCTTCAATTGGAATGCGCCGCCATTGATCCGTTCGATCATCGGCGGATTCTGGTGCCAAGCCGGAGCGCCACGCTGGCCTATCAACCGCGCGAGTTCACTTTCCACGGCATGGGCAATTCGGTGGCGGTCGCCCGGGGCAAAGCCGTGCAGCACCAGTTCCTCGATGTGAACGCTGACCGAGTGACGAGTGCCCAGCGGCAAGTGACGTGCGACGAGTGACGAGTGGCGAGCCGGCTCAGTGTGTTCGAGTTGTGGCTCTATCTTCACGAAACCGTTCTCCGTCTCTCGGAAGGGGCGGCCCTTGTGGCCGCCCCTGGGCAACCACTAACCACGAGGGTTGCCCCTACGAGGTTTATACCCACCCCGAGGTTTCGGAATCCGTCAGGGGACGTTCGAGTTTGGTGAATTCGCTGCGGGCGGCAGCGAGCAGGTGCGACATGCGCACGGGCTCCCCGGCATCGGCGGCTAAAAATGCCGCACCCATCGCGATGTTGTAGATATTCCCGCCCGCGGCGCTCAGACGCGCTAGCCGCTCAACGCGCAATCCCTCCGTGGGCGTCTGGCGAGGAAAAACCCGCCGCCAGATCTCCGCCCTCTGAGGGGCTTCCGGAAACGGAAACTCCACCACAAAGCGAATGCGACGCAGGAAAGCAAAGTCCACGGCCTCTTTCCGGTTGGTGGTCAGAATCGCCAAGCCACGGTAGGTCTCCATGCGTTGCAGCAAGTAGCCCACTTCGATGTTGGCATAGCGGTCGTGGCTGTCCTTTACCTCACTGCGCTTGCCGAACAGAGCGTCCGCCTCGTCAAAAAGCAAAATGGCAGCGCCCCCTTCGGCAGCATCGAACACGCGGCGCAGGTTCTTCTCCGTTTCGCCTATGTATTTGCTGACCACCTGGCTCAGGTCGATGCGGTACAAATCGAGCCGAAGTTCGTTGGCGAGCACCTCGCCAGCCATTGTCTTGCCGGTGCCGCTGGGGCCCGCGAACAAGGCGCTGATTCCCAAGCCGCGCGAAGCTTTCGAGGCAAAGCCCCACGTCTGGTAGACCTTGGCGCGCTGGCGAACGTGCAAAGCGATTTGATTGAGAAGCTGTTTCTGCATCTCCGGCAGCACCAGATCCTCCCAAGTGGCGGCAGGCTCAATGCGCTGCGCTAGTCCTTCCAAGCGGGGCCGAGCCTGAATGCGGCACGCATCCCACAAGACTGCTGCCCATGCGTTCTCGGAAGCTTGGATGGATGTGCCAAAGGCACCTTTGGAGTGCGGCGCCCCGCTCCACAGCCCGTGCTGGGCGACGCACTCCAGGGCGCTTCGCGCATTCTCGTGCAGAGTGGTGAGCCGAAGGTTCATGACACCATCGCTCAGGGCGGGCTCAGAGCCCAATGATGGGTCTGCAGGTGTAGAGCCAATACCAGGCCCTACACCTGAGATTGCCTGTGCCACGGCGGCATGAATCTTGCCGGCGCACAAGTTGAACTGGGTGACGAGGGTTTCCACGCGCCCATCGAGCCGGAGGGCTGCCGCGCCCAGCGCTTCCTTCCAGATCTGGAGTTGTTCCGTGGAGGTTGCCTTGGGCACTTCGAACGAGATCAACTGGCGCTCCACCGGCTTCAACCGTTCGCGAGTCGAAATTAGGAGGAGGCTATGGAGCGTTTCCACCAGTCGTTTGAGCGCCGTGTCCCCCTGAACATCTGTGGTTTCCGCGTCATCACATTCCACGAGCAGGCCATGGGGATGAAGTGCGACCTCACGCTCCCAAAGGCGGATGAAGAGGTCAAGATCAGCCGTTCCGCGTGGTACGACTTGTGCCGACATAACGCGCAGATGCAGGCCCAACCGGGCGCACGCTTCCGTAGCCACCGCGCGCTTGGCGGCCAAATCATTCCCGCATAACTGCACGGCCGGCCACGGAGGTTGCCCGTTGGTCCGGGACCAGCTGCCGGCTACCTGCTCCGCCACGTCGCGCTGAGACGCCGGCAGTTCGCCACCCAAGCTCAAAGGCGTGGTCAGGCTACGCAAACGCTCGTCGATCGAAGGCAGGCCCGCCAGGTAGTGGAGAATCCGCTCATCAATCCGCAGTGCGCTGGTGGTGAGGGCGTCGCCAGCCCCTACCTCCACAAGGTGCCAGAAGCGCAAAGGCTGCGCCGGCAGCAGCGCGCTCCAATGCGCATCCTCGAAAGCCGCCAGCGCAAGGCTGAAGGTCGGAAGCGACTGGTGATGATCTTTGTTCGCCGCGGCGTAGAGGCCCGCGAATCTGGAATCCAACTCCACCCCGGCGCACATCAGCAGAATCTTGCGCTCAAAGCTGGTGAGGCCGAACGTGGCGCAGAGGGTATCAAGCGCCGGGGGGACCGCCATCGAGTCCCGGACGTCTTCCAGGATCGTCTGCCTGTTTAGGGGCAACCCTCGTGGTTGCCCGAGGGCGGCGGCCACAAGGCTCGCCCCTGCGTCCGACGCATCCCCCGCGTTCTGAGTCTCCGATATCGAGAGAAGCTTCTCCAGCGTGGCGCGCACCTCGGCGAGCGCTGCCATCAGGCATGCTTGGTTGGCCTCTTCCCAACTGCGGACGGGAATTTCGCTCATGTGATCGTCACCGTGGGGCCGAAGGTCGAGCTGGTCGGATCGAGGTCCAAGAGACTCTCCGCTCCGTCCACGGCTACCCGAATGAAGTATTGCGTACCCTTCGCCTGGATGCCCGTGATCGCAAAGTTCAGGATGCTGGTGCTCGTCATGGGAGGCGGAGGGGTGAATGCGTATGCCGCGGGCGACGACGGAGGCGGCAGCGTGGCCTCGTTGAGCAGGAGGGTGACGCGCTGCCCGGGCTGCACCGCGGGTGTTATGTTGACTGTGATTTGCGTGGAGCTGACCGGGCCCGGAGCAATGACCGGGTGTAGCACTATCGCTGCCACGTTGGAATCGAAACCGGGATGCTGCTGAGGGGGTGTGCCGATTTGCAGTTGTCGTACCACTTGCACGCCTTGCACCCCCGCCGGCAAGCCGGCTGGGACCGGCAAGATGATGGCCTTGTCGGTGACCGTGGGCGGCGTAACCACCAAACTTCCCAGCCGAACAGTCGTGGCGGTGACGTCGCTGAGCAGGTGGCTCCCCTGAATGATCAACGTGCTCGTGGGGAGGATCGGCTGGCCCGCGCCCGCCTGAGACATCACCTGGTTAATCACCGGCTGCTCGAACGGCATCACATAAATGTTTCTCGACTGGACGGGCAACGCCTCCTGCGGGGTGTCGTGGCTCTCAATCAGGACCACGGAGGCTTGATAGGCCGCCGATAAGCTGTACTCGACTTGAAAAAATGCTGACCACAGCTTGGTAAATTCCTCAAGCGATAGCACCGTGGGAGTGAACCTTACCCGTTCGACCTGGGAATCCAGGCCGGAGCCATCCAGAAACTTAAATTCCTTGACAGCGGCCTGGATATTCTGAGTCGAAAGCAGCGGCTGTACATCGAGTGCACTGGCTACTGCGCCTAGCATTCGCTGGGGCTCCAACTTATCGTCGCTTCCGTGAAATGTGAACAAATAATGCAGGTCGAGTGCGGTCAGCGGCTTCTTGACCAGCGTTCCATCGGCGCGACGGGTAGGTAAGTCACAATGGCGATAGGCAACGTTGGGAGTCACCCGGTAAAGGTAGACATTGACCACTGGTCCTTTATGGCCTGGGTGCTTTCCGTTTGGGCGGTTAAAACCGACGTTCGAACCGCTCACCGCGTTTTGCACCGGACCCAGCAAGATCTGCTGGAGGGCGGCGCTTACCGTGGCGATGGCCAAGTAGTTGCTCATCGATTCCCCCGGTGACGCCGGTTCAAATAGTCATCTAACGACACCGTCGGCCTTGATCGCGGCGGCGGGGCGAGGCGATTGCGCGGTTCGGCAAACGCTGCTCGCACTTCAACCTTACCAATCGACACCTGAACGGCAGGAGTCAGTGATCCGGAAGAGGGCCCAGCCTCAGGCTGATTCACGCCTCTCGAGCGTGGCGCCAGAGGCGGACGAACGGCGCCTGTGACGCTCGGTGCCGGACGAGCTTGAAGAGATGGCCATTCTACTGGAGGGAGGGCGCCGGTGGCGGACGATAATACTTTCGCGACGAGAGCGGGTTCGGCCGAGGCGCGAGGCTCTGTGAATCTACGAAAATCCAAGCTAGCGCTGGATGTTTCGGTATCAATCTCGGGTGAGCGAAGGCGACCAACGAGTCCGCCCTCTCTGACAGCTGGCGCGGCCGGCAGTGAACAGGCACTCTCGGGTTCGTCCGCACTAGCGTCGGCGGGCGGGACAGCTATGGGATCGGTAGCTTTTGCCGTCTGGAGGCTCGGCTGGAATGTGCGCCGCACCAGCGGAGACGACCTCAACTCCGTCGCACCGTCGTGGCGGTTTGGAATGTCGATGGCTGCAATCTGTTCCGGGCTTGCTGCGACACGCGGGATAAAATGAGGCCGCACAACTCGAGAAGAGTCTGGAGGCTTAAACCTTGCGCCGAGCTTGGCATGGGATTCCGGCGGTGTGGCTCTCACCAGCCGTGTTCGCAGCCTATGGGTTCCATGATTGATGGAAGTAGCGCTCGCGTCGCCCTCGGAACCGGTTTCGACCGCGGGCTCCGTTTGGTCATTGCGCCCGGGGAGGACGCGTCGCGCCTCAAGATCTCGGGCTTGGTGGCTGATAGGAGCAGCGTACGCGTCTCCTTCGGAAGCGGCTTCGACCGCGAGTTCGGAAGAAGCGTCCGGAGCGGCGAAGCCGGGGTGCGCGCCCAGCAGACCGCTGCCTCGCCGGTAAGGCTCATAAATGGAAGGAATGTGTGGCTGGACAACCTCCAAGGCCCCGCGAGCGCGGTCGATCAGGTTGCTTAGGAAATCACTCATGCCCCTACCATATTCAGGTAGAACTGCCGCCGAGTTGGACTCAGCGTCAAGATGTCTCGTTCACGCCAGCCGTAGGCTCGCGCCAGGGTGTGCACATCGCTCAAAATCCGCCACGCCCAAACCTCGATTTCGGTCCAAAGGAACGAAACGATGTCAAAGACCGTATGCCACCTGTGCTCACAGGAGGGACAGGTGAGGTGCAATTGGATGTCCGCCAGGGGGTCGGCCTCTGCCATAGATGTCACGACGCTCTCCATGACCTCTGGGGGCAATTTGTCTAAATCAACCGGAGCATCCCCCTTCACCACGGAAGTCAAGCAACGTTCGAGCATCAAGGTGCGGCAACCCTCCGCATCTGATTGGTCCGCCACAGCGATCACATCCAGGCTTGTGGGGAGGCGGAGCGTCATCTCGTACCCAGCGATGCTCAGGAAGTTTGCGCCTGACGTTGTCCTCTGCGAACCGGAGTATATCTGCTGAGTATTCAACAGCAGCTCAAGCCGGTCACGGCAGTTCGGGCAGACGACCACCCCATCCATCCGTGGACCCCAAAGGAGCTCTCGCAGCATTATTAGTTTGGCGTCTCGTTGGCCGATGCTGATTGCGGCCAAGGCGTCGGGGGAAGTCTCGGGGCAGGCCACCGCCAACAGCGCCAGCGCTCGCTCCGTGGGTGGTTGGGCAAAGCCAGCCTCCCAAACGTCCAAGAGTTCCCCCGCCGATAGCGCACGCATGGCGATTACTGGGTGGGAACATTGAAGGAGGGTTCCTTGGGCTCCGTCACGGCAATGTCCCGCTCCCAACCTTCATTCTCCAGCTTGATGTGCTGGATGGCTACGGCGTTGGCATTAGCATCGAGATCCGGCAAAGCCACCCACTCCGATACCCAGCAGCGGTAGACGAAGTAGGCCTGGACCTTCTGGCCCGCCTCGTTATAGAGTTCGATGATGATATCCTTGCGGAAATCAGCCAGCGACACTTCTGCCCCCAACGCGGCGCCCAGATGCCAACACTTGCCGGCCCACTCCTCAAAGGCCGGGTCGAAGGTTACCCCGCGCTCCAGAGTGATGGCGTCAAACTCATTACGACCTGGCGATTTTCGACTGGTCGAGGGATCGCCCCCCTCTCGATGCTTTACCACCTCAGTCGTGCGCTTGAGGCCGGTAACTTTGCTGATACCCGCCACGTATTGCCCATCCCACTTGACGCGGAATTTGAAGTTCTTGTACGGATCGTGGCGTTGGGGGTTGACGGTAAATTCAGCCATTGCAAGTCCTCCCGAATATTGCACCCTGGTAGCTCGGCCATCCTGGCCGTGTTCATCACGGCAGGCTGCAGGTGCTACAAATTAGCCCTAGCTTGCAGTTTGCCCGGCCATTTGTTGGATTTGGATGATGACGAATTCAGCCGGTTGAAGTGGAGCAAAGCCGACGATGATATTGACGATGCCGTTGTCGATGTCCGTTTGGGTTGTCGTCTCGCTGTCGCACTTCACGAAGTAAGCTTCCGCAGGAGTTTGTCCCTGGAAATAACCCTGGGTGAAAAGGTTCTGCATAAACGAGCCCACGTTGAGCCGGATGGCCGACCACAGAGGCTCATCGTTGGGTTCAAAAACCACCCATTGGGTTCCCTGGTAGAGGCTCGCCTCCAGGAACAGAGCAACGCGACGAACCGGCACGTACTTCCACTGATTCGTCTCCGCGTCCGCTCCCACCAGAGTCCGCGCGCCCCAAAGGACGGAACCATACACGGGAAAGGTTCGGAAGCAATTCAAGCCCAGCGGATTGAGGACCCCATTCTCGGCATCGCTCATCTTATAAACCAGGCTCTGGACTCCCGAAAGCGTCGCCTCCGTTCCGGCTGGAGCCTTCCACACGCCGCGAGCGGAGTCCGTTCTGGCGTAGACACCTGCTACCACCCCGCAGGGAGCAAAGGTGCGAAGGTTGTAATTGTTGAGAGGATCGGGCACCCGCAGCCGGGGGAAAAATGCGGCGCCATTGGGATCGCTTACCGTAAGCCCGGTGGTCTTCCAATCCACAGCGGCAGACACGGTATTAACGAAGGGAGGGCAATCCAGCAAGAGGAATGCCCGCTTGCTGTCACACACGGCGATGGCGGCGCTATAGATGGCGTTGGGATCGACGGTACTGTCGAGCACTGCGGGATTGCCCGGCACTGCGCGGGTAGCGTCCGGTATACACAGCAGATTGAAAGCATCCACGTTTCCTGCCTGCAAGGCGTAAAGGCCCGTGTACGACCCCGGGTCGCCGATGATATCGGCGGTTCCGGGAAGGCTTGGCGATCCGCCTTGCGAACCGTCTGCGCCCAAGCCTGAACTGGTTAGCTGCCCACCCCAAGTGTTGGACGTGCCATTGCCCGTGCCCAGGGCGTAATGCGCAACATTCGCGTTGCCCTGCGAGTACTGCGGAACAGACGCGGTGCCCACCGGATGCAGGCCAAGCGTCCCGGAAATATCGACTGGTCCACCAGGAGACGCTGTGAAACTTTTGAAAGCGATCACCGCATCGGGAATTTGGGGCAGCGACGCATTCACTCGAATGGCTTGGTTGAGACCCACTCCAAACACTGAACACTGAACCGAGGCGCCTGGCATCTGAATGGCCAGTGCCGCATTGATGGTCCTCTGGAGTTGGGCCGCCAGGCCCGACACGGTTTGTGGAATGGGCGACTTTATCGGGAAAACCGTTATAGTGATTGGAAATGGTGACGGCACAGACGAGGGAGAGCTCACGCTTAACTCTACAGCGTAACCTTTGTGGGTGGGCGTGTTATCGGCCGTCGTAATATTCGATATCGTCGCGTTAGTGGCGCCAGCCAATGACGCCGGGACTCTGGTGGCTAGGGTCAAGGAATCGCCGTTGCTCGCAACCGCCACCACCTGATAAAGGGTCTTTGTCAGGTCAGAACCAAAGTAGATCCACTTTCCGACCAGAGTAGAAGCGGTGAAGCCTGTTCCGCCGACCGTAGTGGAGTTCGCAGTCAGAGTCACGGCGAACGGAGTATTGGAACCACCCAGGGCAGCGTTGACATTGGCAATGGTGAGCGGGGTGCCGACCAGGCCCGTCACGGCCGGAGGGTTGGTCGGATTAGTGGCAGGCGCGCCGCCGGGCGGAACATTGACGAGCTGAGAGCCGCTGTCGTAATCGTTTACCACATTGACGACGTAATTGTTCTGATTGCTGTTTAAAGATACGTTCGGGAAGGCTTCCACCCTGCCATCCACGAGGTTGGTGATGGTCAAATTAAATGCTAGAGGGTCATTGCTAACGATGGCGGTGGTCGACACTCCCGAAGTGCCCCCATAGCCTGCCGTCAAAGTCAGGTTGGTATTGCCTGAAATGGATTTAATCTGGTAAGGCGTTTGGGTGGTGTCGTCAGCAAACACCAGCCACTGATTGACCTCCAGTGCGGTCTTGAAGAAGGTTCCCGTTCCAGTGACCGTGGTGTGTGGGGGAGTGGCACTGACCTCGACGGTGCCGACAACGGGTTGGTACAAACCGTTATAGTCTACGTCGAGCAGGATCTCTCCGTTGGCCCAGGCACCGCTGCTCAACGCGGTGAAGGTCAGCCCACCAGACGCCCCACCGGAAAGCTGGAGCAAGAGGACCACATTTGCTTGTGTTGCGCCCTCCGCGGTCGCCGGCGTCCGGACCACCCACGCCTGGGTTCCACCGTTGGCAAAGAACTGCTGAACGGCGTAACTCAACTCGCTGTTAGACGCGAGCCCGCCATACAGGCGTTCATAATCGGAAAAGCTAAAGATTTGCTGGGCACGATTGTCGATGCCGCGAGCTGTGTAACCTACAAATGCGCCAATCGAGGTGGCGACGCCCGTGATTGGGTGGACGGCGCTCGGCAGTTCCTGAATGTAAACTCCGGGATAGGTAGGAGTGGTCGGCATAGTAAATCCTTTCTCGTTAGAGAAACTCGAGGATGTAGCGTTCTAGTAGCAGGTTGACCAGTCTGGGGCGTCACGCCGTATTGCTTCTGAGCTTCAGCTTCACAACCGGGACAACCACAGTGTGCGTTTGATGCGCTTCAACCACCGCAAACACTCGGGAGGCGCCGCCCGAATCGGAGAAATCAACGATCGTACCCTCGACCTCAACCGCGTTGGCCCAAGCCGCTCGAAGTTCCTCTGCCTCGGGGAGAAAGACATCAGATACTCGAAAGCTGACCTTGTCTCCCTTTTCCGTAGTAAGACCTTCCCTCGCCACCGCAATTCAGAAGTCATTGAGACCATGCGACGAGAGCAAGTGAGAGGCCAATCTCGCCTGCTTTCGAAAGGGACGGGGCTGCTTGGCGATGAGCCATTTCGGTAAACTCTAATGTAACAAAGGGCCTGGCGTCGTAAGGCAGGAGAGGTCTGAACAGCGGGTGGCTCGATAGAGCATTGCTGTCACACTGAGGCGGGCTGCAAGCGATGGCAGCAGTCGGGCGGGGGCTTCTCTCGGAGGGAAACGGTAGTCAGTCCCTGTCTGGACAACAAAATCTGTGAATCCGAGAGCTTAGGGGAGAACGTTTTCAACTGCGAGGAATTGCAGGGTCTGCTGAAGATACTGGCAGCTTGAGGATCAGATACGGCACGGGGCTCACGTGCCCGAACGGCTGCCTAGACGATGGGTTCGAATCATATGATAGAGGGTCCTTTCGCTGGTCCGAAGCGTTTGGGCAACCTCCCGACGAGTTCGCCCTCCGGAAAGCAGCGCTGTAGCGAGAACCTTCTTCTCCAGCTCCTGAAGTGCCTCGGAGTAGGACAGCCCACTTCGAGAGATAGATTGCCAAAGGTTCTGGGCCGCCTCGTCAATCAGATCTCGATCGTGTTCAGTCTTCTCGTCGCCGGCCTGCGCAAACCAGTCTTCCAGGCGCAGAGAGGTGCCGTGGTTTTTCGCGAATAGCATTCGCACCACGGCGTTTTCCAGCTCCCTGACATTTCCAGTGAAAGACTGGGCTCGCAAAAAGCTTAGCAGGTCCGGTTCAATAGTCGCGATCGGTTGGTAGACGCTCTTGTATCTGCCAGCGAATGCCAACACTAGAGGGGCCAGATCGTCTGGGCGATCTCGAAGCAGGGGCAAGCGGAGTCGGACAACGTTGAGGCGGTAGTAAAGATCCGACCGAAAGCGGTGCTGCAATACCAGCGGTTGCAGAGGTTGGTTTGAAGCGGTAATTATCCGTGTATTGACAGGCGACTCTAGGTCCGACCCCAGCGGACGAACGACGCGGCGCTGGATCACGTCCAGAAGTTTTGGTTGCACTGCGAGCGGGAGATCGTTGATTTCGTCCAGGAAAAGGGTGCCTTGGTTGGCGGTTTGAAACAATCCTGGTCGTTCGGCGAGAGCGCCAGTGAATGCTCCGCGACGATGGCCAAATAGCTCACTCTCGGCCAGCGTTTCGTTGATCGTACTACAGTGAGCGGTGACGAAAGGGAACTTCTGACGTTTGGGATCAAGGCGATGGATTGCCTGCGCGAGCACCTGCTTGCCCGTGCCAGTCTCTCCCTCAAGCAGAATTGTTATGTCGCTGGCCGATGCGGCCTTAAGGGCCTGTCGCAGGATGGGCAGCATGGTATCGGAAGCCGTGACAAATCCCTGCCCAGCAAAGGTCTCCCTCAGTTCGTCGTTCGATTTGTCGTGGCGAACACACCCGGACATCGTTCGAGCCTCCATTGAACCGAGAGGGTATCGAGGGAATATACTATACGATGTTATTGATCACATTTCAAAACACAAGATGACGGAAAGGCAATTCCCTGAACGAGATGAGCAATAGCCCTCCTCAATGAAATGAAAGGGTTAGGCGGATTCCTCGGGAGACTTCCGCCCCATTGTCGCCCCCTCTCGCAACCTATTGGACACCCGCTGCATTAAACCTACTATCGGAAAAACATAAATCAACTACCTTCTTCGAGGACTGGCTAAGCCGCTGTAAACAATGCATTTGGCTCAGCAACGGGCCCCACTTCGTTATTGCGGCCAGAAGAGCATTTGAGCTAACTTTGACCCAATGAACAGGAGGGACGTGCTCGGTCTCGTCGTAGGTGCAGGTGCGGCAGGAGGCATTGGAAGCTTCCTTTACAGACACTATCACTCTGCCGCCAGCCTCCCTCCGCACAAGCAGCGCGAATCCCATGGCCAGTTTCCCGTTCAATTGGTCAACGTGGCGGATGAGGCGGGCATCCACTTTCAGCACAACAGTGGCGCTTTTGGGAAAAAGTACCTGCCGGAGACACTGGGTTCAGGATGCGCATACCTCGATTATGATAATGACGGCTGGCAGGACATCCTGCTGATTAACGGCATGGATTGGCCGGACCACTATCGGCAGCGGACCACGATGAAGCTCTACCGCAACAATCGGAACGGGACGTTCACCGACGTGACGCGCGAAGCGGGCTTGGACGTGGAAATGTACGGTATCGGCGTGGCTGTGGGTGACTACGACAACGACGGATTTCCGGATCTCTATATCACCTGCTATGGACAAAATCGGTTGTTCCATAACAACGGCAATGGCACCCTTTCCGAGGTTACGAAGACGAGCGGCCTCGAAGGCTATGCGAGCCTCAGTACCTCTGCCTTGTGGTTTGACTATGATCGCGATGGGCACCTCGACCTTCTCGTAGCCAATTATGTTCGTTGGTCGCCAGAATCTGACATCTACTGCAGTCTGGACGGCAAGACGAAGTCCTACTGTACCCCTGAGGCCTATGCGGGCGTCACCTGCTGGTTGTTTCGGAATCGGGGTGACGGGACCTTCGAGGAAGTGACGGGCAAGGCCGGCCTGCACGATTCCACCTCCAAGTCGCTGGGCGTAACGATGATTGATTATGATCTGGACGGGTGGCCTGATCTCTTCATTGCCAACGACACTCAGCCCAACAAGCTCTACCACAATAATCGCGACGGAACCTTTTCCGAGACAGGACTGATGGCGGGAGTGGCGTTCAGTGAGGATGGTGTGGCGCGCGCGGGTATGGGTGTCGACGCCGCAGATTACGACAATTCGGGACTGCCCAGCCTGGTGGTGACCAACTTCTCGGAACAGATGGTGGGTCTCTACCGAAACGAAGGGCACGGCTTCTTTGTGGACGAAGCTCCGCAATCAGCCGTCGGCAAGTCCAGCCGCCTCACTTTGGGCTTTGGCTGCTTCTTCTTTGACGTCGATCTGGATGGTCGTCTGGACCTGCTGGTCGCGAATGGCCACATTGATGAAACCATCTCCCGGGTGGAGACCAGTATCAGTTATGCGGAATCCCCACACCTGTTTCACAATGAAGGGGACGGTAAGTTTCGTGACGTCGGCGCGCTGGTGGGAAGGTCGTTTTGTGAGCCCAAGGTAGCACGCGGCGCCGCCTACGGGGACTTCGACAACGACGGCAATCTGGATGTGCTGCTGACGACCAATAACGGTCCGGCGTATCTCTACCGCAACGACTGCGCGGCCAATAACAGCATCCGCTTCCGCGCCGTGGGCGGCAAGTCCAATCGCGATGGGATCGGCACCAACATCCGCATCTGGACACCGGAAGGTGTGCGCTGGCTGACGGTGAAGAGCGGTTCGAGCTATCTCTCCCAATCGGACCGCAATGTGACGTTCGGTCTCGGCCAGTCTCGGGGCATCGAACGGGCGCAATTCGACTGGCCCAGCGGCCTCAAGCAGGAATTGGGTAAGCTGGAAGCCGGCCGCACCTACGTGGTGGAAGAAGGGAAGGGAGTTGTTGCCGACATACCGTTTAGGAGGAGGAGCGAGTAGCGAGTCGCGAGTCGGGAGTGGGTAGTGAAGAGCGAATAGCGAATCGCGAATCGCGAGTTGGGAGTCAGCGCGACTTTCAGGGGGAAAACAATGGAAGTTACTATCGCTGATCAGGACGGCTTCATCCGGTCCTATCGAGACCTGCGCGTGTGGCGGGAGGCCATGGATCTTGCGGAAGCCTGCTACCGAACTAGCAGAGCATTCCCCAAAGAAGAAGTTTACGGCATTTACTTCGCAGATGCGACGAGCAGCCGTATCGGTGGCGGCAAATATCGCAGAGGGACACGGTCGTGATGGTCGCGGGGAGTTCGTCCAGTTTCTGCGCGTGGCGCAGGGCTCGCTGAAAGAGTTAGAAACACATCTTCTGTTGTCACAGCGGGTGGAGCTGGCACCGGCCAAGACTGTTGACCCGATACTCGGACGCTGCGAGGCCATCGGAAAGATGCTCCGCGCGTTAATTCGCTCGTTGCAAAAGAAGGGAGTAGCGAGTCGCGCGAGCAGCGAATAGCGAGTCGAGAGAAGAAGAGCGAGTAGCGAATAGCGAGTCGTGAGTCGGCAACATCGGGCGAGTAACGATTCGCCACTCGCCACTCTGGATTCGCTCGACGAAGAGCGAGTTGCGAGCCAGAAACTACTCGCCATTCGCTACTTACTCTTCGCCCCTCTATTCGCGACTCGCGACTCACGATTCGCTCGTATGGACACTTCGCCCCAGACCGACCTGCTAAGACGCATTCCCTCCCCGTCGGCGCGGCTGTGGATCGGCTTGTGCGTCATCCTCTCCATTTTCATTGTCTTTGCGGTTTACACGGTGCGCCAGATCCATTGGCTGGAGGACTTCCAGGCGAACGTGGTGCAGAAGAACCGCAAAGCCTCTTTGCAGCTTCTGCGCTTGCAAAATGACGCCTCGTCGCTCGCCATGTCGCTGCGTGATATGGCCCTCAGCCAGTCCAAATATCCGATCCGCGATTGGCGGGCGGAATTCACGCGGCTTCACGACGACATGGACAATGCCGTGAAGCTCGAGGGCCAATTTGCGGTAAACACTCCGGCCACAGGTGAAAAAAGGACCCAGCTTCGCGCCGCGCTCGAGGACTTCTGGCGCGCAGCCGACCAGGTTTTCCTTTCCGCCCAACAGGGCGACGAGGAGAGGGCGCGAAGCCTGGCCCAAACGGAGCTGGAGAGCAAGCGAGCGGTAATCTCGGAGATAGTCTACCGGCTGTTGGTGCTCAATGACCGGGCCCAGGCCGATGCCAGCGAACGTATCAACGAGGTCTACGGCAACGTCAAGAAAAACAACCTGTTGGTTCTCGCCGTCTTGTTCTTGCTGGCGCTCGCGACGGGTCTTTACACCCTTCAAGCCAGCCGAAAGACCTTTGAGGAGCTTCGGCGCCTTGCGGAACAACTCCAGGCGCAGTCCGAGCAGCTGCGAAAGCTCTCCTGGAAGCTTATCGATCTCCAGGAAGACACCCTGCGGCAGGTAGCGCGCGATCTCCACGACGAGTTCGGCCAGATTCTCACCGCCATCGGCATCATGCTCCGTCGCACCGGCCAGAAAGCTCCGAACGAGGATAGTCCTCTCGTCAAGGATGTGCAAACCGTGAAGAGCATCGTCGAGGACACGCTGCGGAACATTCGTGATCGCTCTCAGATGTTCCGACCCGCCATTTTGGATGATTTCGGACTCGAGACGGCGCTCAAATGGTTCGCGGAACAGTTCTCACGGCAAACCGACGTCCAGGTACACCTGGAGACCAAGCTTTCCGATGGCTTCTTTGCCCGCGAGGACGCGATTCATTTGTACCGCATCGTCCAAGAGGCACTCAGTAATGTTGCACGCCATTCCCACGCCCATGAAGCCTGGATTTCGCTGGAGGAACGGGATAGAGTGTTGCATCTGAAGATCCGAGACGAGGGTATCGGCTTTGAGAAAGGTGGTGCCATGAACCGCGCCGGCGGTGAAGGCATCGGCCTGATGGGAATGCGCGAGCGTGCTGAGCATCTCGGGGGAACGTTCGCGGTCCTCTCTGCGCCCCAACAGGGTACCGTCGTCAGCGTGAGCATCCCTCTGCTGAAAGCCTCGCTGCGCTCTGCTGAGCCGCGGGCGTCAGCGAGCGGAACCAAAGAGAAAGTAGGTTAAGCGGCATGGCATCAACAGACAAGGAACGCAAGATCCGGGTTTTTCTCGCTGATGATCACACTCTCGTGCGCCACGGTTTTCGTCGCATTCTGGAAGACGATCCGAAAATTGAGGTTGTCGGTGAAGCCAGCACCGGCCTCGCGGCGGTCGAGCAGTGTAAGGAACTCAAGCCGGACGTTGTTGTGATGGACCTTTATATGCCCGAGCTGGGGGGCCTCGAGGCAACAGCGGAGGTCCTGAAAGCCAACCCGGCCACCAAGGTACTGATTCTGAGCATGTATTCTAATGAGGCTTACGTGCGCAAGGCATTTGAGGCTGGAGCGAAGGGTTACATGCTAAAGGACGCGATTGAGCTGGACCTCACGCGCGCCGTCTTCGCCCTGGCAGAGGGGAATGCCTACATGAGCCCGGGCATTTCCAGTATGGTCATCGAGCGCATGAAAGCCGGGCCGGGGGAAGACCAGGGTCAGGAGCCTTACGACCGCCTCACCTTGAGAGAAAGGGAAGTTCTACAGCTTATCGCCGAAGGGAAATCCAACAAGGAGATCGCCTCGCTCTTCAACATCAGTGTCAACACTGTCGCCGTTCACCGCGCCCGCATCATGGAGACCCTCGGTATCCACCGCACAGCCGAACTGGTCCTCTACGCAGTGAAGAAGGGTCTGGTCAAGCCCCAATAGGTGCCCGGGTAGCGCAGAGTTTGCCTTTCAAACTCTGCGGTTCTTCCCTTTAAGAAAAGGCCGCTACCCTCTTCTTCGACCGTCGGTTGCACAAAGTAGGAGGAACCTCAGATCTATTGCCGCACGAGCGCGATCAGCTCGTTTGCGCGGCGAACTAACTCGCTGCGGTCCACCCGACGGTACTTGTCGGGAAGGAGACTCTTGCTAGTGCACTCGAGAACCGCCACCAGATTCTGCAGCTCAATCTCCGTAGGGTAGGAAGGTGGTACAAAATCCTCCAGCGCTGCTTTCAGGTCATCGACATCTACCGCGGCCTCATTCTCCAGCGCGCTCTTCATGCGGGCGCGGATCAACACTGCCTCGATGTCTGCGCCCGACAACGCACCGGCGTGCTCCAGGAAGAACTTCTCGACCTCCGCCGAACGGATCTCGGTGCCTGTTTTCCTTTGCATAGCCCGCAGCAGCGCCAGTCGCTCTTCGTTCGTGTCGGGATAAAAGAGGGCAATATGTTCCTCGGCCCGCCCTTGACGTTTCAGGTCCACGGGGAGCAGGTCAGGGCGGCAGGTCAGCAGGAACCAGATGACTTTGCCTCGGAGCTCGGTGTTGCCCATGAACTGGGCGATTTGCGCGAAAACACGGTTAGATACCCCGCTGTCACCAGAACCGGAACGATTGCCCAACTGCGCATCAGCTTCGTCGACGATCACCGCGATGGGGCTCATGGCTTTCAATAAATTCAGCACCCGTTCCAGGTTGCCTTCGGTAACGCCTTGCCACATGCTGCGGAAGTTCTTCAGGATGACGGCGGGAATGCCGATTTCGCCGGCGAAGCATGTAGTCAGGAAAGTCTTACCTGTGCCTACCGGACCGCAGATGACGTAACCCATCGGCAGGACGTCGGTTTTTCCGGCGCGGATGGCAGCGGCGGCGTCCTGCAGTTTCTTCTTGGCCTGCTCGTTGCCTGCAACCAGCGATAGATCGAAGCGACTCTGAATGAAATCCAACAGCCCGCCGCCTTCCGCCTCGATCAGCTCCTTCTTACGCTCGGTCAAGAACTTGAGAGTCAGGGGCTGGCGATTCTGCACGGAGTGGGAAATCAAGGTCTGTAATTGCACGCGCTTCAAGCCGGCGGTCAGCTTGGCCAGAGTGGCGTCGCTCACGTCAGAGCCGGGAGGCAGCGGCGCGCCGACCAGCTGCGAGCGCATGAACTCCAGTCGCTCGTCTTCGTCGGGTAACGGGATGGCAATAGACGCCACACCCGGGTTTTGCACGATGCCCGGATTGAGGTCTGACTGGTTCTCGGCAATGAGGCAAAGGGTAACGTCGGCGCGTAAGAACTCCGGGTTCAAGGCCCAGCGCTTCAGGATCACCAGGGCGTTGCGGTCCTCAGCGGACATGGTGGAGACATCGCCGGCGGGCGCTATCGTCTCGGCAAAGTCGATGACGAGAGCGATCTTCTTGCGATCTACGATCCGCAGCCGCAAGTAATTATCCAGCAGGTTAAGCACGCCGTCGGGGTTGCGTGGCAGCCCTGCGGCGTAGTTCGTGCCATGAAAGCTGTCGTAGCCGGTCAAGGCGCGACGGAAATCCTCCTGCATGTCAGGGTGGGCAAAGCTGAGCCCGCCTCCTCGATCGTAGGTCACCACGAGATCGCGTTGCCCGAAGAGGGCCTGGTTAAGGAAGCGCGGCAAGGTGAGAAACTCCACCGAGCCGCCCCGCTTCAGGGGAACGTAGTCGCGCACGTTGCCATACAGCACAAAAGTGGCGATGGTGCGTGAATAGTAGTTCTCCGCGAGCTGCCGCGCCCACGGGGAAAGTGCTTCCCGCTGGCCGCTACCCAAGTTGGGCGTGGTTGCCATTCAGCCTCCTAGTCATCCGTCGTAAACCAATCTTTGCCCTTTCATCGGCTTTTGCACTGGTTGAAGCGCGCCTCTCCCGCGCTAAACCGCCTAAAGGTCAATTCCCAGTACAAAGATCGGCACTTGTACGGCGCTCTTGAAGTGGGGCAGGTATCGGACCACCTTCTCAAAGGTAAGCGATCCTTCCCAGTTCTG
>DATJKY010000589.1:0-5637 GCA_035490955.1 Terriglobia bacterium
CCCATGCCGCCGCCACCCAGCTTCTCCAGCATCCGGTAGTGGGAAACGGTTTGGCCTAACACGATTCGTCGTCCTCGCTCTGCGGCAACCAGCCTATCTTACAGGAGTTGCAGCGAGGTTAACAGTGCGGACCCGCCACACCAGCCGTGATCGCCGTAGTCGTTGCCCTGTTCCGGCCCAGGCCGTAGGCCTTAGCTATGGTTCCGGCGTTTCGCCAATCGTTGTGAGAAAGGCAGCTTCGCATGAAATTGAACCCCGTTAGTGTGGAAAGGGCGTCTGTGATGAGAGTTGCTGATCGAGCACCTTACTGCAAGTTGCCGCCGACAAGGCAGTTCCGCTACATGTTCGGCATTCGGCCTGAGAAGTCGCCTTTCTGGAAACTTTCCGGAATGCCGCTTTCGTTTCAAATCCAGCTTGTTACGGCCACCGCTTCTTCAACTCGATTCGATCTGTATAAGGCAGCGGCTGATTCTTTAACTCGTTCCCTCCATACTCTCGCTCCATGATCGAGATACGGCGATGGCTAGCAATTCTCATTGTTGCGCCTCTAGAGAGCGAGGCGATCTGGCCATAGAAAACCTCGTTTTGCGACAACAGCTGTGAGCGTGCTTAGAGGGAAGAAGGGAGTCCCGAGACTCCGCAGGAAAGACCGCGTGTTTTGGGCGGTGCCCTCTGGAATCCGGCCCCACTTGCGAAAGGCCTTGAACCTGGTCCAGGCGGACACGGTGCTCGGATGGCAGCGAAAAAGCTTCAGGATCTATTGGGCCAGGATTTCGCGGCGGAGAAGTGCAGCCAGACTATCGATACGAGCGGCGAGCCGCCTAGCCCCTTCAACCTGTTCTGCAAGCCTTCTGCAACAATCCACCGGTCATCCTCCTCAAGATTCTTGTTCCGACGCGACTGAGCCTCTCGCCTTCGGAGCGGTTCACTAACCGGATTTCATTCCAAAACAAAATGCAACGGAAGCTGGAGACGAAGGATATTGTTCACAACCGAATCGGTTTTGACGAAGGGGCTATCACCTGGTGGCGAAGGCGACGATCTCCGCCTGAAGCTTCAGACGGCTTTGAAACCAGGAACGAAGGAAGGGAAACAGAAAAAAGAGTGGGTTGCCCATCGAGAGAGGAGAGTGTAGCAATGGGAGTGGACAAGATCGACAAATTGTCCCGAACGAGATTTTCAGTACGGGCAGGAGGGCAGGGTGCTGGCGTCACAGCGGGTGAGATGCCCGCGCTACGAACCCGCGCGCATGATATCATTCGAGGGTCGCCGATCAAGCCAGCCATGAAATCCGCCTTGCTGCTCCTGATTAGGCTGCTTCAAGTTACGCCCGGCCATCGTGCGCAACAACTGAACATGGAAGGCGCCAGTCTCATTGAAAGGGGTCGGCCCGCCGAAGCGGAACTGAAGTTTCGCGAAGCCCTCCAGGCTGACCCTAGCAACATCGACGCCGTCATTAACCTTGGCGTGGCGCTGTTCAAGGAGCAAATTTGCCGAAAGCGTGCCGTTCTTCCAGCAAGGCGTCTCCGCCCGGCCCGGCAGCGCGCCAGTGCGCAATAACCTGGCCCAAGCCTACGTCCGCGCGGGCCGTCCGCATGCGGCAATCGAAATGGCCCAAGCCTGCGATTTGGATCCGCAGAACGCAGGTTACCGGCGGGACCTCGGTGACATGTTGCTGGAAGCCCGGCGACCGATCGGGCGCGGAAAAGCAACTCCGGCTGGCGCTGCAGCGCAAACCCAGCAGCCCCGAGACCAACCTCTCTCTGGCCCGGCTGCTGATCAAGCAGGACCGCCGGGGCGAAGCGGCCCAGTTCTACCGTACTTCTCTCCGTCTCAAGCCGGACCAAGTGGAAGCACGTCGTGAGCTCGGTGAGCTCTATTCCGTGGGCGGCGATTTTGCCGCCGCGGCCGCCGAATTCCGTCGTGCCATTGCGCTCGACCCCAAGAACGCTCGCTTGCGCGGACCTTGGTAATAGCCTACTACGGGCCGGAGACCTTACCAAGGCTGAGCCGGAACTGCGCCGTGCCATCCAGATCGAACCTTCTCTAGGAACCGCGCACCGCGATCTTGGTCTAGTTCTGCGCGCCATGGGCGACCAGGAAGGCGCATTGAGGGAGTTTCGCAGTGCGGCAGAACTGACGCCGACGGACAGTTCTATTCACTATATGCTCAGCCAGATCCTCCGAAAGCTGGGCAAGGCGCAAGAAGCCCAGCAGGAGTCGGATGCAGCCGAGCACTTGGCCAGGACAGAAAAGGACGCTTCCCTGGCGGTTGCCTATTCCAATCAGGGACTTTTTCTCATTCAACAGGGCAAAGGTGAAGAAGGGCTGGCCACACTCCGAGAGGCTCGACGAATGGCCCCGGATAACTTAGGGATTCAATTCGACTACGCTGTCGGTTTGCGTCGCCTCCACCGATACGAGGATTCAATCAATCAACTCCAGCAGATTCTTCAAAGGCAACCCGACCTGCCGGGCGCCCACGACCAACTTGGATACGCTTATTTCAGGGAAGGCAGGCTCGATGAAGCGGTGGCCTCTTTTGCCGAAGCTGCGCGCTTGATTCCCGGTACGCCGGAAGTACGCACCGGCTTAGGAGTGGCCCTCGCCAAGAACAACGACTGGTCGAGAGCTCTCACCGAGCTGGAGATGGCTCATCGCCTGGAGCCCGCCAACAAGCTCTACGAGAGGAGCCTGGAGTGCGTCCGCCGAAGGCTCTCCGCCTGCACCGTGGAACCCTAGGCTCAGGAGCGAGCGCCCTTAGCGGATGCCGCTGAAAGTGAAATAGCCCAGACTATCGCCGTTCGGGTTCCCCGGCTGTCCCAACAGTCCCCTCAACGCCTCCTTGCGGCTCGCCCCCAGAAGCGAGAGCACGTCCAGGTGGTACTCCATGCTCTTGGGGCCCATCATTCTGGGACCCTTGACAGCCGCACCAGCGGGGTTGATTCGGTTATGGATTGTTCCAGGTCCGCCGGTGCTGATGAAGAAGTGTGTTGCTCCCCTCACAGACAGATTGCGCGTAGGAATAAATGGCTCAATCCGATTCAGCGTGTCCCGGCGGCTCACGTAATCCATGGACGCCAGTTTCGCAGCACCGAGCACACTACCGCCCAGATAGGCACTGGGGCCCTTCTGCAGCCCGACCAAACTCCTAACGGACGGGGCCGAAACCATGGCTCCACTTGCCAAGCCGGCGGGAGTTGCCTGGCCGAATCTGGCGCTGCTTGAGAAATCCACGAAATTCCGGGTGTGGGCGGTTCCGACCCTGGCCTGCACTTCGCTACCCAAGGCTGACTCGCTGACCAGGGGTGAACCCAACGCGCCCGCCACGAACACGCGCGGGCTCTGAGGTGGAAAACTACTCAAACCGCCTCGTCCGTGCAGCCCGAACCCGTCGGCCCCCACAGCCCTATAGCTCGCGCCAAGCGGGCTTGCTGTGCTGAATTGTCCCGGAATAGGTGCCGCACCACTGACCACAGTCAGCAGCACGTCGGTAGGCTGATAGGTGATGGTGAAATGTTCGCTACCGTTAATCGGACATGTCGTTCCACCAGACCTTCCGTTGCAATTCGCAAAGGTCCCCGTCTCCGAGGCGAAATTCATGATTTTGAACGTACTCCCAAGCGCTGGCGTAAAGCCGTTAATCAGATTCACCGTCAGACTCCCGTTCAGGCCAGCCGACTTGGTAACATTCAACTGGTCAAAACTCGTCCCAGCCGTAGTGCCCCCAATCGAGATACCGAGAGTACCTCCAGAGGCCTGGGTATACTTCCCGCTGTCCGAAAGAATGCCCGTCTGGGTTAAGGAGTCGCCAGGACTTATGACGCCGCTCGATGTCACCGCCGCCCCGGTGATCGTCCCTTTACCCAACAGCGACCCTCCGTTCAGGCTAAGCGTGCCCGAGGCGTTTAGGGTGAGGCTCCCATCATCGGTCGTGGTGCCCGCCGTTTGCGTGAATAGGCCGGTCCCACCGACAGTGAAAGCACTGCCAGAGCCGATGGTCAAGGTACCCGTGTTCGTAAGGTTTCCGCCCGTCGTGAACCCGCTGCCGCTCCCGGTGACCGTCAGGCTGCCGTTGTTAGTGAAGGCTCCCGCCGTGCTCAACAGGCGGCCACCGGCTACGGTGAACTTTCCGCTGCTGGCATTAGTGGCGAAGCTCGCCAGGCCGTTGCCACCGGTTTGGTTGATAATCTGCGAGGAGATGCCCGTCAACGTCAAATTCGCCGCGTTGGTAACGATGTTAGCGCCGTTGAACTGCAGCGTTCCAGTGACACTGTAGGTTCCGCTAGTCAGGGTGTGGGTTGTGCTGTTGAAGTTGGTTAGGTTGCCGTTCACGTCGAATTTACTGCCGCTTCCCACCGTCAGGGTTCCGTTGTCGGTAAAGTTGCCAACCGTGGTGAAATTCTGGCCGCCACCGATGCCGAAGCTGGCACCAGCGTTGTTGGTGGCGAAGGCGGTGAGGATGTTCCCGCCACTCGAGTCGATGATTTTCGCATTGGTTCCGCTCAGCGTGATGTTGGCGGCGTTAGTGACCAAGCTGGTGCCGGCGGCCCCAAACTGCAGCGTGCCCCCGACGTTGTACGTCCCGCCCGTCAGTGTGGTACCGGAGAAGTTGGTAAGCGACTTGCCCGCAGGAACGACGAATTTGGTTCCACTCCCAACCGTCAGACTGCCGTTGTTCGTGAAGTTTCCAACCGTGGTGAAGTTCTGACCACCGTTAATGGTGAACCCGCCGCCGGTGGCAATGGTGGCGAGGTTCGTAACTGCACTCTTGCCGCCCGCGTCGACAAAGCGAGACGAGGTGCCGTTTAGGATAATGTTGGCGGCATCGGTCACAATTTCGCCGCCCGAGCTGCCCAACTCATCAATTTCCAGAGTTCCCGTTACATTGTAGGTGCCGCCCTTAAGCGTGCCGCCGCTAAAGTTAGTGAACGGCCCCCCAAGCACATGCATTACATCGCCGCCGCTGACGTTGAGCGTGCCGGTGTTGTTGAAGCCCGCGCTCGAGGGGTCGATGATCAACGGCGTGCTCTGATTTGCCAGAACGGTTCCCTGATTGACAAAGCCCATCTGCCCGCCGCCAATATTCCCCGCTCCCTGGATGGTATTGTTCACATTCGTTAACGTGTCGGTCGCAGCCGCACCGATGATCGAGTTGTTGGCGTTGTTTGACAGCGTGACCTTGCCGTTGCCTGACAGGCTTACACTCGCGCCCCCGATTCTCAGTGTTCCACCGCCGGTTGGGCTTCCCATGTTAATCGCAGCGGAGTTCGTCAGGGTTCCTGAACCCGTTACGTCCAGCGTCGCGGCAGGATCAATCGCGACGGTTCCGGAATTGGTCAGGGCGTTAACCTTAACCACATCATTCGTGCCGTACTCAGTCAAGTTCGCCCCGGAGTTGTTGGTGAACGACCCGCTCACGTTCACCGTATTGGAGCCCCCTGTAAAACCCGTAGTGAACTGGTTCGAATTGTTCACATTGCCGGTTACCGACAGCGTCGTGTTGGACCCCGCCCCGTCTGACAAGTTCAGGCTTCCCGTCTTGCTGACGGTCAACGTCCCCCCATTCGGCGTCACCGCGTGGCTCACCGCGTCGTTCAGGTTCAGTGTCCCTTCCACGCTCGTCAGTCCCGTCAG
>DATJKY010000590.1:0-3268 GCA_035490955.1 Terriglobia bacterium
AGGCATGGGTTCGTCCCGACGGCGTCAGCTCTTCTGCTGTTTCACCACTACATCTTTGCCAGCACCGGAAAAGCTAACGACGGGCTGGTTGCGGTAGATTCAGCGCGCTGGGAAACGTTCGATCCGGCAACGTGGCCTGCCGACCACGGCGAGGAAGTGGGGTACAACTTGGACAATCTTATCCTGCCTCCCCCATTTCCCTATCTTGCGAAGTTCGATCGGATCATGGCAAGCGTGGCCATGCTTTGAACAGGAGTCTGATACCACAACACCCTGAGTTGTCACCCGCGTATCGTGCTAACGTGCCGGTGTCTGGTTCGGCTGTTGGCGACGTTTCTGCTTGGCTTGGCTTCGCCGATTGCTAACTTAAGGTGTGATCGAAGCTACCGCTCGAAGCAGGTCCTTAACGCCTGGATGCAATGAAGCAGAATGTTGGCGCAATGGAGGCGGGTAACCGCGAGGAGCACTCGCTACGCAGAACATACACGAAGTAGACGCGCCCAGTGACGCGGGACATGAGGAGGTTGGTTGCGGGGGCCTGCTATGCAGCGTTTCATAACGCGCTTTCGGCTCATCTTGTGCGGCGTTGGCTGCTTCCTCGAAATGGCAGACGACCTAATCGGAAGTAGTCGCCCGGCGTTTACCGACCCTGAACCAACATTGTTTGTGGGAAGGCGATTTCCCAACAGCTATGCAGGATACGCCCCTGCTTTGCACACAGGTTGTTTTCCGGGCGAAATCCTGAGGCCGAACAGGGAAGAGCAGATAGCCACAGGCGCCGTGACCCCAAGGTACAAAAAGATCTGCAATCATAGCTCGGGTCCGCCGCTCCTTTGTGGTCAAGCGGTCCGACCCTCGTTCCTGCGTTGAGCCTCAAGGTTTCGCTGCTGGCACAAGCCGGCGGAGTTCGTCCGACCAGTTGAGCACGAGGTTCAATTGCGTCGCCGCCTGTTCCGGCTCGCTTGCCTTAATCATCAGAAACCGCTGCCCGTCCGGGCTGACGTCGTAGTCTGGCTCAAAAGCAAAGATGCCTGTCTCGTAATGCCCTTCGAACAGCAGCTTGGGTTTGGCCGCGGCGAACGCCGGTTTGGTCTCGATGGCGGCGGCCATCATTTTGTCGCCGTTGCGATAGAACAACTCCCGCCCGTTCCGCGCCCAGACCGGCTGAACGCCGCCCTCGGTTGAAATCTGCCACTTCCCGCCAGGGCCGGGAAAAGACCGCACGTATATTTCCTGCCGGCCTGATTCATCGGACTGATACGCAAGCCACCGGCCGTCGGGCGAAAACATTGGCCCGTACTCATTAGACGCCGTTTGCAGGAAGGGCCGCGGCTTGCGGTCGCCCTCGAGCCTCAGCATCCAGATGTGCCATCCGGTCGTCGGATCCACCTCCGAGAAGGCGAGCACGTGCCCGTCGGGAGACCAGGAACCTGGCACCTGGAAGTTTCCGCTTGTGGTCAGACGCTCCGCGGCACCGCTGCCATCGGCGGGCATCCAGTAGAGGTTCAACGCGTCGCTTAGCGTGGCCAAAAAAGTCACATGCTTGCCGTCCGGCGTCCAGATTGAACGGGGAACGACTGTGGATCCCGTCAACCGGGTCAACGTGCCACGCGCCAGATCGTAAAGCCATGCTCCAAGGTGAGGGCCTTCGATGGCGACGGCAAGCCATTGACCGTCGGGGGAAAGCCGAGGAGACAAGTACCCACGTGGGGGCGCCGGGAGCGGTAGCACCGCTCCCTTGCGATCGACCCAGAGAAGTGTGCCCTCGCGCACCCTCGACCCTCCAGGCACATAGGCGAGTGAACCGTCATCAGATAAGCTGAACTCGGCTCCCCCGAAAGTTGGATTCATGCTGACGCCTTCAAGAATTGATACTGGAGGGCCTGTCACCTCCAGCCGCTTGAGACCAAATGGTACCGCCAGCAACCCGCCCCCTTGGGCATAGACCAAGTGACCAGAGGGCACATACCTGGGGTAGGTGCCCCCTTCGACCAAGATTCGTCGTTCGCTCGTCTCGAGTGACAGCACGCCAATCCGCGCCTGATCGAAGCTGGCGGCACCGGTCCAGATGGTGAAGAGGGCTGCATGACCGCCCGGCAGAATTTCCGGCCAGCGATAGCTGTACTCTCCCTTCTTGCGGTCCGGGACGGTCAGAGACTTCAGCATCCCTCCGGCAGCCGAGACTTGAAATAGGCCCGAAGTCATGGAGGGTGCAAAGATGATGGTGTCATCGGGACCCCAGCTCCCACCACGGCCGGCAGGCGCGCTGCAAAGGCTCACGGGCGTCCCTCCGCTGAGCGAGACCTTCTTCAGTTTGCCATCGGCGAAGAATCCCACCCACTGCCCGTCCGGAGAGAAGAACGGAGTCTCGGCACCCTCGGTGCTGGGGATGGGCATCGCCTCGAAGCGGTCTATCGCGCGTAGGTAAAGCTGGGTACTGCCACTATGGTTCGCAACATACACCACACGGGAGCCGTCGGGCGTAAGGGCTATATGAGGGAGAGGTCCAAGCGCCAGTCGGTCGTCTGGTGGGAGCGTTACTACCACGCGCGCGATTGGCCGTGCGGGGGGCCACGGCCCGCGCAGCGCGTTGCCGAGGATCAGCGCCAGAAGAACGAGCGTTGAGACAACTGCCACCGCCCAGGGCAGCGCCCAGCGCCAAGTGGGCGTCGGTGCGGACTGTACGGGCGGTTCGCGAACCGCCCCTACGTCAGGTGTTCCGGCCAGCGCTTCTTCAATCACAATGCGAGCGTCGCCAATCGCCTGCAGCCGGCTGCGCGGGTCCTTCGTCAGGCAGCGCCGCGCCAGGCGCTCGACCTGTGCTGGCAGGTGGTCGGGGAGCACCCTCCAGTCGGGCTCCTTCATGATCACCGCAGCCAGGGTCTGGGAAACATCTTCACCAGGGAAGGCTTGCTTGCCGCTCAGCATCTCGAAAAGCACGGCGCCGAACGACCAGATGTCACAGCGCCGGTCCACCATCTTCCCGCGCGCCTGCTCCGGACTCATGTACGTCGCGGTGCCCAGGATCATGCCCTCGCGCGTCGCCGCCGCGCTGATCGTGGGCGAGTCACCGATGCTACCCGACGCAGGGGCCTCTTCCAACGCCTTGGCTAAGCCGAAATCCAGGATCTTCACCGTGCCATCCGGCCTCACCTTCACGTTGGCAGGCTTGAGGTCGCGATGGATGACGCCGCGCTCGTGCGCGTATTCCAGCCCCTCGGCGATTTGCTTGGCGATGTGCAGGGATTCATCGATTTGTAGGGGCGCC